>JAZNAJ010000111.1:0-7093 GCA_045586445.1 Clostridia bacterium
AAAAGTCTGGCTTCTTGTTCCTTTGAATACTTCCAGCAAGTACATATCCGGCACAAGGTTTTTGGCTTTGGCATTTTCAAAGTGCCGTCTGGTGAACCTGTTTCGCAAGATAAAATGGTTTTTATATGTATCTCTCAAACCTTCCTGTGAAGTCATACCCACAAAGAAATCTCTGCCGTTTGGAAAGACGATGGCGTATATCTTCCAGTCTTTCTGTTGGGTGTACATTTTGCTTATTCTGCCCATATGGTAAAATATCCTTTCGTTGTTGTTTTGATATATATATACCGCAAGAAAGGATATAAACCACAAAGGATTTTTTTCATTGGAGCTTGCTCCAAACATAGAGCGACAGCGATTGACCGCAGGGCAACTCACAATTTACGGATGAAATCCGGCTTTAAAAATTGTGAGGGAACAGTCTTCGGGTCATAGGGCAGAGCCCTGGAACGGCGCTCCGGAAAAATTACCTTTTTTTCCGGGAGCCAGTGCTTGCTAATGTTTTTTTGACACACAAAACACACTGTAAAAGTGTCCTTTAAGCTGTTATTAGCCAGGCATTACAAAGTCTGTTTTGAAGAAAACACCACCCTGCAAGTCCATTGAGAATGAGAAAGTTACAACATTAATTGTTCCCATACTCAAAGCCAACCCTGCATCAACTGTTGAATGAACAAGCATGCCTGCAATATTACCGCCAGCTTTTGCGAATGTTATTGATGCAGTATCTGTGACCATTACCATACCCAGCTGTGCAATAGTTACATTGATATTAGCTTTCAGTTTGTAACCCATATCGTATGCCGCAACAATATCTGTCAATGTTTTGTCACAGGTTGGTGTGCCATTTCCGTCAACATTCAAGGTGAATACATAATCACCACCAACCGCCTGTGCAATGCTGATAGTGATTGTTTCTCCATCGAATGTGTCCTTGTAAATCTGTGTTGCAAACCATTGTCCTTCTGTAAAAGCTACTGTAATGCGGAAAGGTTCACCTGTGTTAATTGCAGTGTCATCAAATATATATTCGTTGCCTATAGCGTAAATTTTGTAAGAACCTATTTCTTCTCTTTCTGTCTGTACAGTGCATACACAAGCATAATTTATGCCATTCCAATTTACAAAATATGTTTCACCAGCAACAAATGGTATCGCTACATTTTCAGAAGTTTCCCCAGTAAACCATGTTTTTTGTCTTCCTGAAAAATCAACACTTTTTTGGAATATTTCAATGCCTTTTTTTACTTTTGGTGACATAGCTGAAAAATATTCAACTGCACCACCGCTGTTCATAGCCTTTTCAATGCCTTCTTCCATATGGTTCAGATGTTCAGCTTTCAGCACCTGTCCAGCCACAAAATTCTGTTTTTCGTAAGTCATAATAATACCCCTTTCTTACTTCAAAACAACGGCACAAAGACCGCCGTTAAGTTTATCAGCAACTGCATCTGCCAGTGCATCAAGTTGTGTAGCAGTGAAGTCATCGTAGGTAAAAGCATCACCTTTATCACCCTTATCACCTTTGATGCTGTCACCTTTATCACCTTTATCGCCTTTTTCGCCTTTCAGACCGGCCAGCTGTTCGGGTGTAAAGTCACTGTAAGTGAATGGTTCACCGGTATCGCCTTTTTCGCCCTTATCGCCTTTGATATTATGAAAATCAAAGTGGAAGGTTCTCTTTTTGGATGTGCCGCCTGTTGTAACTTCAACAGAAGGAATACCTGTGCTGTTATCAACTGAAGCTGTCGCTCCGGTAATAGTGGCGTTCAGGAATTCAAGCCATTCTTCTTCGGTGCCGTCAAAGCCGTTTCGCAGTGCAACTTCATAAGCGGAAGCACCACGAACTATTTCGGCAAAGCGGACATTAAACATACAATTTTTCATAATCAGATCACCTCATTACTTAAACACTGTTTTGCTGACTTGACGAAGATAGGCGAAGCGTAGGCAATATCCTCTGTTGTCAGCACTCTTATTTGAACTTGTACATTGCATTTGTGGTTGAACTTAAATGTTTCTTCCTGTGTCAAAGGGATGCCGATTGTGTTTTCTTCCAAAATGCAATCTTCTGTTTGTTTTCGCAGGATTTCAGTTCCGTTCTGCGAGTAAACCACCAAAACCTTTTTTACCATTCGCACATGAAACGGTATTGAGAATATATGCGTTGGTGTTGTTCCTTTAAACATCGCTTTTCCTTTCCTGTGAGCTATTGGCCCACAAAAAAAGCACCTGGTTAAGGTGCTTTAAGTTGAATTGGGTCGTCAAGAAAATCTTCATCCCCATATAATTTTTTGTTTTCTTTTTTTGTTACCTTGATTAAGTGGTCTGAAAGCTCTTTATCCCAAATATCCCTGTTTTCGGATAAAGCCTTCATAATTTCACTGCGCTTTTGCAATTTTAAAATTTCCTGTTTTGTCATACGATACCCTCGATATAATCAAATAAATCAGGGTCGTGCTTTTTCAGGTTTTCCGGATTAACGATATACTCTTTATATCCCTCGGAGAAATAATCTAACATAGCACTAAAGTCTAATCCCTGACCACTATAAAAACCTTGTTCTTCATAAAGTCTGCCCTGATACATACTTATGAATTTGTCACTTTCAACTCTGTAAATTTCCTTTGCAAAGTTTTCTGTATCATATATTACATCGGCAATAGTGAGATTTTCAAGACCTTTCGCACGAATACTTATGAATTTTTTGTCATTTTCAATGCCTTTCGCATAGGCGAGAGCGTGAGCGTATTCGTGAATAATTACATCCGGGTCGTTTGATGCAGTAGTGTAGATGATTTTCTTCAATTTTGCACTATAACCGCTTTGTATAGGGTTATCGTCAATTTCGATAGTATCTATCACTGTTTCTGCCAAAGTTCTATGGCTTACAGGCATTTTAGCCAGGCTGTTTTCAAGACTTTTTATAATTTTTACATCAGCGGCACCTTTATAATTAACCATTTCAAACCACTCAACAGAATCAGAAGCCTGTAAATATTTCTGTTTAAATTCTTCGAAGTATTCAGTTTTATCAAGACCAAAATATGCGGCACGCTCTTTTAAATGCTCCAGTTCTTCTTCGTCTAAATCCCACTTTGAGGTTTGCAAGAGAGCGCATCGGCAATTAATAACTTCGGCAGCGGCTCCGGACGGATCACAAGGAAACATCAGACCATTAGAGAATGGTTCATCAAGCTCACGAACTTCACCGTCAACTTTTCTATGGGAGCGTCGAGTGTCGTGGTCAAGAGTAGCATCCCACTGTTTTTTTGCATCTACGCCCATATCCCTTGCTTTGTAGCAAGCATCCATAGCAGAAGTATTGGCAATTCTGCCGCCCTCTGTCCTGGCAATTCGTGTGGCATAAAACAGGGCTTTTGTAAAAGGTGTGTTCATTCCTTTTGCGATATTCTGTGCAATCTGATTATAACTCTGATTGCCGGAAATACCCCTGGAGACTTCGGCTCTGATGTTCTTTTTCATTTCAGAAACACTTTCGCCCAGGTGCATATATAAACCAGTACTGATTTTACTGTCCAGCTGAACAGCCTGGAGAACGGCTTTCTGATCAATAGGGAAGATAAGAGGAATACCCTGTTTGTGCAGTGAATACATTGTGCCGATAAATCCGTTTTGATAGCAAACTGTAAGGTATTCTGAAATCGACTTGAATTCCTGACTGTGTAAAAGGTTCAGGATGCCGTCAATTTCGGCTTTCAGTGCCTGTTGATATTGTTCCTGGTAAATGATACTTTGCAGATTTTCAAGGTCAGTGCGGGCCGATAATGCCGCTATTTTGTCAGTACAATCTTTCGCCGCTTTTTCAAAAACCTTTTCCAGTTCCTTTAACAGCTTTTCTTCCGAATCAAGCCTGTCCTGTAAGATTTCCTTTTCGTATTTTTTCATCAGTCAACTACTGCCCCATCAAGTATATCTTTGGCAGCGGACAGCTCATCTTCCGGTGATTTTGGCAGTTTGTCCTTGATTTCGTCATAGTCCATATCCAAAACATCGCAAATGGCTTTTACCACTGTTTCATCGTCCAGGGTGGAAGCAACATTCATAATTGTGGTTGTTTCAATCTGTTTTGTTTCAGCTTTTGTCTTTTCAGTCTGTGCGTTTTCCTGTTCGTTCACCATAATATTGCGCTGGAAGTCGAATTCAATGTCTGTCAGCTGATAATTGGTTTTATTGGCTGCATTGATTTCATCCAGTACAACTTTGATGATTTCTTTCAGCAGACGGCGCAGATTCAGTTCCATTTTGTTGGCTTTCATATCAAGCAGGGAATAGGCTGATTTAATAGCGATATTTGTTGTTGCCGCTGTATCTTTAAGCCCTGCGGTATTAAGGCCAAAGCCGAAACGATAGATTGCTTTTTCGTCAATTTCGAGTTTTTCTTTTCGTGCCTGGTATGGAATATCAACAGTGTTTACATCAATACCGCCATCATCGTCAGCACTGACAATTTTCTTTGTTCTCAAATTGCGCTGGAGCTTATCAAGGTTATCGCCGCCGTAACCACGCACAAAATACAACGGCATATCAAAGTCTTTCAGGTTATTGGAAAGAGAACAGCTGTGCAGGTCGTAGTCGTCAATCAGATTTTTAATTGGTTTGATTGCACTGATCTGCTTCTGATTATTGTCCAATCTCCAAAACGGAATATATCCAAATGACCTGCCCTTCATCTTGCCGGTTTTACGAACTGTATAAACAACATGCGGACGAGGATTAATCCGGACTTCTTCGTCATCCTGTATTTTGCCATCATCAACCTGTACATAGTAGCTGATGCCCTGTGCTGTCCAGTCTTCAATCTTTTTGACTTTATTGCCATCTGATGTGATGCGGTCAATATATGAGTAAAGAACATGGTTCTGTTTGTCGCTGGCCAGTTTTGCTTCAACTTCAACAACGCCCAGGCTGTCAGCACACATAAAAGCCAGTCTGTTTTCAGCATTTATATACGCATACAGATATTCAAAGCCTTTGTTATGAGCGCCTAATACAAGGTCGCTGGCTTCAGCCCAAAATTCATCGTCAAAGTATGTATCAAGATGCTTTTGCAGTTCCTGACTGTTTTCCATTCCCTGTTTTGCCCTGATTGGATTATCAAGGCCGGAGAACATATAGGATGTAAGCTGTTCTGCAAGCTCTTTGAAAAATGGGTGTGAAATTTTGATATTGCTGCGGTATTTATCTTCTACCAGGTTATCGTCATCGTCATAGTAGAAAAGTTTATAGTCTTTTATATCGTGGTCACCGTCATAATAACGCTGGCCTATTCTTGCGAGCTTCTTTTTGGTAGAGCTTCTGTCCGCATCAATGAATTTTTTAATTTCTGCCAGTGTAAGCATTTGTGTTCCCTTTCGTTTGATAGAGTAAATATATTAAAACAGCCCACCAGGAGCGACGACCACCGAGTGTGACCGTAGGAGGTTGACGACATTATGAGTTGCCGGCTCCTGTGCAGGCTGGTGAGGAAGGCTGTTTTTACTTGCCGGTAACTTGCAAAGATTCATAGCGAACTATCAATAATTGCAGTTAAATATTGATTTTTGGAGTTATAAAGTGCGATTTTTGCGAAATTATTACAAAAAACAGCTTATAAAAACGCATTTTCGTATTTATTTTAACTTGCTGTACTTGACTGATAGTTGACTATACAAGCCATTCCTTGTTTCTGATATGCTTTTCAAGGGCATAGCGCATAGCATCCATCAGGTGGTTACTATCATCTTCCGGTTCGTTTAGCTTTTTGCCAAACTTATCTTTTTTCCAGGTGTAGTTTGATATTTCAGTAAGAAAATTTACACACTGAGGATGAATGATAATCTCTAAATCCTGTATCCACTGGACACCATTTTTAATGCTGTCTTTACCTTTGACAGCAGCCTTTACCCTTAAACCATAGCCTTTCAGTTCGTCAATGGATTTCGGTTCAGCACTATCAGCTGTAATCTTTTCTTTTTTGTAGCCTAAAGCTGTGATTGTATCAAAAATCTTTTTATTGCTCATGCCTTTTTCATACATTTCGTCAAAGACATATAGCTTTTTATTGCTTTTATCCAGTAAGCCACAAAACAGGGAAGATGGGTCGTTTGTATAACCGAAGTCAAGACCGAATACAGATATAAGCCCTGGATGTTCTTTCTTGAATTCGTCACTTGTATAATCGAATCGTTCTTCACGCCAGTTTTCATATACAAGGCCGTCAATAATACCCCAATTACCAAGACCGGCAACGGAATAGCGGCGAGGGTTATTTTTTCGCATTCTCTCAAAAACAGCAAGGTCGGCTTTATCCAGCCATTCATTACACATATAGTTTGTTGTAATTGCGAGAATTTCACCGTCATCAGACACAGGGTTTTTTCTTTCCCTGTATTTTGGTCTGCCGTCTTCATCGTAGCCTATCAGATCATCAAAAAATCTGTGTTTAATCCAGTGGCGTTCATTCCACGGGTTAAATGTCAGGGTGATTTGTTTCCACAGTCCTTCTGGCACTTCACCACGGATGGATTCGTCTATGATATCGAAATCTTCTTCTTTGTTGATTTCATAGGCTTCTTCAATCCACGCCCAGCAAAGAACACCGATTTCAACAGTAATGGATGTCACTTTCAGTGGATCATCAAGGCCCCTGAAGTATATCTTTTGTCCGGTTGGTTTATAGGTTGCTTCCAACGGACTTTCTTTGAACTGCCATAGGTGTTCAACGCCCAAACGCCTTACAGCCCATTTCAATTCGGCAAAGCAGCTGTCCTTTAATGTTCTGTAAGTTTTACGGATAACCAGGGTATTTGCCCGTGGAAATTTCATCATAAAGTAAATAAACCACAGAGCCGTTGTTTTCGATTTTTTCGATGCACGGCTGCCTTTATTTACCCTGTATCTGCCCTTGAAGTTCCAATATTGCTTGTAACCTCTACCAACAATATCGGGCAGGTGATATCTTTTGTATTTAGTCTTCAAGCTCATCTTCACCGCCGAAGACCGGAATGGCTATTTCACCACTCACATCAACCTTTTCAGTGAACATACCCAGGTGTTTACCCAGCAGTTCAAGAGCTTTCAATTTGTCATA
>JAZNAJ010000112.1:0-1965 GCA_045586445.1 Clostridia bacterium
AGGAAGAAACAAACAATGAAGCTTTTTAACGATATAAAAGAAATGCGCAGCTATCTGCTGCTGTGGTTTACCCAGATGATTTCTGGTCTTGGTAGTGCTATGACTGCCTATGCACTGGTAATTTGGTCATATACACAGGCAGGGTCTGCTTTACGAACCGCTCTGCTGATGGTTTGTTCTTATGCCCCCTATGTAATCTGTAGCATCTTCGCTGGTGCTCTTAGTGACCGATGGGACAAGAAGAAAACTATGCTGATTTGCGATGCGTTGGCGGCTCTGAGTACCCTTATCGTGCTGTTACTGCTGAGGAATGATGCATTGCAGATTTGGCATCTGTACATTATCAATGCGGTTTCTGGCCTCATGAACACGGTTCAGCAACCTGCTTCTGAGGTGGCTACTCCTGTACTGCTAAAGAGAGAATACTACCAAAAGGTGGGCGGTCTGCGATATCTGTCCAATTCCTTGAATTCCATCTTAACGCCTATTATTACAACGGCAATCATGTCCTTTTGGGGAATTGGTACGGTCATTGCCATTGACCTAATCAGCTTTATGTTTGCGTTTCTTGTGCTGTTGTTCTTTATCCCAATTCCTAAAACGGAATCTCAGAAAGCACAAGAAAGTGTTTTACAGAGTGCGGCAGAGGGGGTTCGCTGGCTGAAGTGTAATCCTGGTGTTTTTCACTTGATGCTCTTCTTGGCGGGTATCAATTTAGTGGCAAGTATGTTCAATGCAGCATTTCCAGCCTTGGCGTTATCCAAGGCATCAGAAACCGCTATGGGTGCTGTCAATTCTGTCACAGGCATCGCCATGCTAATCGGTAGTATTCTGGCATCGTTTTTGCCCGCTCCTAAGAGTCGGGTCAAGGCTATTTGGTGTTGCCTAATGTTGTCTATGTGTACGGAGAATTTCTTCCTGGCTTTTGGAAATAAAACTTGGATTTGGTGTTTAGGTGCATTCCTAGGATGGATTGCACTTCCTTTGATGAGTGCCAATCTGGAAACCGTCAATCGATTGAATATTCCTATAGAAATTCAGGGTAGGGTTTTCGCTGCCCGTAACTCTTTCCAGTTCTTCACTATACCTGTAGGTTATTTCTTGGGAGGATTGCTGGTGGATAAGGTGTTTGAGCCAATCATGGCTATGCAGACATCAGACAACCTGCTGGTTAAACTGTTTGGCACTGGGAAAGGAAGCGGCGCGGCATTCCTGTTTGCTGTCCTTTGGATAATGGGTATAGGTATATGTCTGTTGTTCCGAGGTGATAAGCATATCCAGAGATTAGAAGAATAAAAAATCGGAGCGACAAATTCCAATTTATCGAACGGTTGTGTTCTGTTAATATACTTCCCTCCGTTATTTTGACGGAGGGAAGTTCTTTATATCCCAAATCAGTCCAAAAGGTAAAAGGGAGGTTTTATTCCATCTCCTCCACCAATGGATACCCGCATAAATCCTCGGTGCAGCGGAGCATGGGTGCCTCGGTGTAGAAGCTGTAGCTCACCTCGCCGCCGAACTGCTCGTAGCTTTCCCACACGGCGGTGATTTCATAGACATAGCCGCCGTAGGCCAAGTCCAAAAAGAACTGCCGCACATCGTCGGTGCCGCCCTCGGGCTCAAGAATATAGACCAGCACCTCATAATGTCCATCATCCACAGGCTCACCGGGGCCATGGAAGGAATCCACGCTCCAACGGCGGGCAGCGATGATGGTATCGGGCACCACGGAGAACTCCAGCCGCGCCGTGATGGGCTGGGAAGATTGGGTCGAGGGCAGGATGGTCAGGGGCGTCATGTACTCCTTGCACTGTAAGGGATGCAGGCTGTCGGCGATAAAGCTCGTCCGCGTGCCGTCGCCATTGTCGTACCACCACTCATGGGTGCCCTGCAAACCTTCGGTGCTGTTCTCGCCGCAATGTACCGTCAGTGTCGGGACGGTTTTCAAAATCTCGGGAACATCCG
>JAZNAJ010000113.1:0-3047 GCA_045586445.1 Clostridia bacterium
TGGCAGAGTTCAGGACGCTGCCCGCATGATTGACCCAAGACACGAATAAGGGAGGGAATTGGATAATGGCTTTATTTGAAAGTTATGAAAGAAGAATTGATACAATAAACAAAGTTTTAAACGCAAACGGCATTGCATCAATCGAAGAAGCAAAAGCAATTTGCGACGACAAGGGTATTGACCCATACGCAATCGTAAAGGGTATTCAGCCTATCGCATTTGAAAACGCAGGTTGGGCATATGTTGTAGGCGCTGCTCTTGCTATCAAGAGAGGCGTAAAGACCGCTGCTGATGCTGCAAAGGTAATCGGAGAAGGCCTTCAGGCTTTCTGTATCCCCGGCAGTGTTGCTGATGACAGAAAGGTTGGTCTTGGTCATGGTAATCTTGGTGCTATGCTTCTTAGCGAAGAAACAAAGTGTTTTGCATTCCTTGCAGGCCACGAATCTTTTGCTGCTGCAGAAGGTGCTATCGGTATCGCAAGAAGTGCCAACAAGGTAAGAAAAGAACCCCTCCGCGTTATCCTTAACGGTCTTGGCAAGGATGCGGCTCTTATCATTTCAAGAATCAATGGTTTTACTTATGTACAGACCGAATTTGACTACGCTACAGGCGAAGTAAAGGTTGTTCGCGAGAAGGCATATTCAAATGGTGAAAGAGCAAAGGTTCGTTGCTATGGTTCGGACGATGTTCGTGAAGGCGTTGCTATTATGCATCTTGAAGGTGTTGATGTTTCTATCACAGGTAACTCAACCAACCCCACAAGATTCCAGCACCCGGTTGCAGGTACATACAAAAAGGAATGTATCGATCAGGGCAAAAAGTACTTCTCGGTTGCATCAGGCGGTGGTACAGGTCGTACACTTCATCCTGATAATATGGCAGCAGGTCCTGCTTCTTATGGTATGACCGATACAATGGGCAGAATGCACTCAGACGCTCAGTTTGCAGGTTCTTCTTCTGTTCCTGCCCATGTTGAAATGATGGGACTCCTCGGCGCTGGTAACAACCCAATGGTTGGTATGACCGTTGCAGTTGCAGTTGCAATTGAAGAGGCAATGAATAAATAACAACTTATAAAATGTACAGGCCATACAAGGTATAACCTTGTATTATACACAAACCGAACCTCTTGCAGTACACAAAGTACAGCGGCGGGTTCGGTTTGTTCGTTTTATATCGCTTGTCTTGACAGGGGAAAAGGGATTTGCGGTTTTTGGCGTATGACTTTGATTGTACGCTACTTTGGTGAAGAAATTTTATAATCCTTGTATATCCCTATAAATAATCCTTTATATCCTCGGCGAGACTTTCTTCAAGTCTTACCAGTTCTTTGGCGTATGCAACTGCATCTTCCGATGCTGCGGCATACTGATTGACATATTTATTAAGGGATTTTACCCCCATATTACAACCGTCTGTTATCAGGTCGGCTATTTTTTTGTCATTGGTATCCATTGCCAGGGTAATGTTGGTCTTCAGCCACGACATACCCTTTGCCATTGGGTTTGGCTCTTTGGTTTCGTCGTGAAGCTCGTTTAATCTTTTGTGAATTTTGCTGCCCAACTGCTGGTGTTTTTCCTTTGATTCGTTAAGAATTTCAAGCAGCTTACCGCAGCTTACCTTATCAAGAACCTCGTCAATTGCCGAAACTCCCATTTTGACTCCTGCGTCGCATTCCTGCAACAATTTTACTGTGTCATTCGCTTCCATATAATTACTCCTTTCTGTTATCGAAAGTATTTTGCCCCAAAACCCAAAAATTATATATAAAATTCAAAAAATTGGGGACAATCTAAATAGCAGAACTTATAGGAGGTAGATTTTGGATGAAAAGTTATATTGCCATTGAAGGTGTTGCCGCAAGAGAAATTCTGGATTCCAGAGGCAACCCAACCGTTGAAGTTGAGGTTTATGTCGAGGGCGACTATGTGGGCAGAGCCGCAGTTCCGTCGGGGGCATCAACAGGCGCCTTTGAAGCCACGGAGAAGCGCGACGGCGACAAAAAACGATATATGGGGCAAGGGGTATTAAAAGCTGTCAAAAATGTAAACGGTGAAATCGCTGATGCAATTCTTGGTCTTAATGTCCTTGACCAGCCGGATATTGACCGCACCCTTATTGAGCTTGACGGAACCAAGGACAAATCGCGTCTGGGGGCAAATGCAATTCTTGCCGTATCTTTGGCGTGCGCCAAGGCGGCGGCGTGTGCTTTGGGACTGAGCCTGTACAATTATATAGGCGGTGTAAACGCAAAGACTTTGCCCGTTCCAATGATGAATATAATCAACGGGGGTAAACACGCAGACAACTCGGTAACCTGTCAGGAATTTATGATTATGCCCGTCGGGGCGCCAAACTTTGGCGAGGCACTGAGATGGTGCAGCGAGGTATTCCATACACTTAAAAAACTGCTTAAGGAAAAAGGTTATTCAACTGCGGTGGGCGATGAAGGCGGGTTTGCCCCAAACCTTAAAGAGGACGAGGAAGCGGTGAAAATAATCATTGAAGCTGTTGAACAGGCAGGCTATCGCACCTATGACGACTTCCGCATTGCCCTTGACCCGGCATCTACCGAAATGTACGAGGCCGCCAAGGAAAAGGGCGAATCGGGCAAGTATTATTTCTGGAAAATTGACAAAATGCTTTCCCGTGAAGAAATGGTGGATTTCTGGGCAGACTGGGCATCAAAATACCCGATAATTTCCATCGAAGATGGTATGGCAGAAGAAGACTGGGAGGGTTGGGATATGTTGACCAAACGCCTTGGCAACAAAGTGCAGCTGGTGGGCGACGACCTTTTTGTAACCAATACCGAGCGCCTTAAAAAAGGAATACAGCTTGGTGTTGGCAATTCCATCTTAATCAAGGTTAACCAAATCGGCACTTTGACCGAAACCCTTGATGCAATTGAAACCGCTAACCGGGCGGGGTATACCGCAGTTACTTCGCACCGCAGCGGTGAAACCGAGGACACTACCATAGCAGACATTGCGGTTGCCACCAACTCGGGGCAGATAAAAACAGGCAAGTCGGAAGGCCAAGCGGTC
>JAZNAJ010000114.1:0-5183 GCA_045586445.1 Clostridia bacterium
TTCCTAAGCCCGCTTGGCCTCCGACTTAAAGGCTTTCAGAAAGGAGTTGTTTTAACTTATGAATATGATAAAAAATTTGATTAGCAGGGTTTTGACAACAAGCCTTGCGATATGTGTTGTAATGTCGCCGGTTTCGGCTTCAAGTTATAAAGATGTAACAGAGGATGAATATTATTCTGCATCTGTTGAGGCATTGACAACATACGGAATAGTATCAGGCTTTGCGGGATATTTTAACCCCAATGGGTATGTTACCCGTGCCGAATTTGCCAAAATGGTGGTGGTTGCATCAGGACTTGAGGATGATGTTTACAGCAATGCGGCAAAGCGCCGTTTTGATGATGTAACATTGGATTATTGGGGAAATGGTTACATAAATACCTCTGCAGAAAATAATTTGATTGTGGGGTATCCTAACGGATTATTTATGCCAGAGAAACAGATAACCTTTGCGGAAGCAATAACTGTATTGTTAAGAGCCATGAACTATACCAGTGCAGACCTTGGCGACAACTGGCCATACGCGTATATAGTAAAAGGCAAGGGCCTGGGACTTACAGAAGGGATAAATTTAGATGACAATAGTTATATAACAAGAGCTGATTTGAGCATTATAATAAACAGAGCACTCCAATCAAAATTGAACGGTTCAAAAGACAAGCTTATTTCTAAAATGGATATAAATATTACAGATGAGCTTTTGGTAATCGCAACAAAAACCGAGGATGCAAGTCTTCAAGCGGATGAAGTCAGAACAAGTGCAGGCATATATACTCTTGCAAATGAGAATCTTAAAATTGAGCCTTTAACCAAAGCTGAACTGGTTCTTGATGATAACGGAAAGGTAATAAACTTTAATGTTACAGATACACCAAAACGCGTATATACAACTGTTGAGGGCGTTGCTGATGGAATGGCGTATTTTGAAAATGGCGCAACATCAAATTCCCTTGGGGTAACAGACAGTACACCTGTCTATAACGGAGGAACAATTACAAATTACGGAAGCTTCAAGGGTATGATTGAAGATGGTGTAGCTGTATCTATCATATATGACGAAAGTGGCAGAGTGGGTTATCTTGTGTTTAATGATGCAAATTATACCGAGGCTATAGCTGTGCATACTGATATTTATGCCGCTCTTGAGTCGGTGGGTGTGACCAGAGATGTAGCAGATACGGCAAAGGTAATCCGTGACGGAAAGTCGGCAGTTATTTCTGATGTGCAAAAATATGATGTTGTTTATTATCTTAAGGATAATAACACCATATATGTTTATTGCGACAAACTGTCAGGTGTATACAACGAAGCTATGCCCAGCAAAGCAAATGTAAGGCAGATTGATATTTCGGGGAATGTTCTGGATATTGAAACCAGGACTGCTGCCTATAAGCTGGGTGAATATTCAGGAAGTTATAAGATAAATACAGGAATAACGGCACTTCTGGGCAGAGATGGCAAAGTGGTTGATGTTGTTGATGTAAATCATTCGAATGGTTCTAATTATGGAATACTACTCTCTTACGGAACGGAAATGTCGGAGGATATTTTTGAAACAGGTAAACAATATAGCTATATCAATGTACTGAATGGTGAAGGAAAAACAGTTAAGTACAGAACCACGAGTAATTACAGCGAAAGAATAGGAGATGTGGGCAGAATTTCCTTTGATAATGAGGGAAATGCTGTTTTTGGTACGATTAATGCAAATTCAAACATTTCAGGAAAGATAGATAAAAACAACAGAAAAATAGGCGACAGATGGCTCACCCAGGACTGTGTTATCCTTGAAAGAACTTATGCGCCTGATACAAGAACGGGTACTGCAACTGCAAAAGTGATTGATATAGAAGAAATAACTGTTGATGAAATTAAAGCTCGTAATGTATTGTATGCGGTTACGACTGGTAGCTTTGGAGATATATCCCTGATTATACTTGAAAATGTGACGAGTGGTCAGTATGATTATGGAATTCTGACGGCAAACAACTCAAAAGTCAATGGAATGAATGTAAGCGGAAACTACACAATATATTCCAATGGTCAATCAAGGACATATTCGACCCAATTTGCTTCGGGAATAAGTGCCGGAACGGCAGTTGGTATGATTGTTGAAGGCAATAATCTTGTTTCACTTAAAAGCCTTGTAGGGGTAAAAATGGGTACAGCAGTGTCGGCGATTGATTTCAGTAGAATAAAGGTAGGAAATGATATTTACAGACTTGGCAGTGATGTACAGATAATGAAAAAAAGTTCCTCAGGCAAGGGGTATACGGGAGTTTCGGTTTACGAAACCGAAAGCATTATTGGAAAAACCGTAAACCTGTATGCGGATGCGTCGATTTCAAATGGGGGTCTTATCAGAGTTATAACCATAAATTAATCAGATATACTTGATTTTTGTTGAAATCTGCACTAAAACAGACACTAAATATGTTGCAAAATTTCATCTAATATTCTTGACATCAAACATTTAATATGATATTATTGTTAGTAGTAAAATTAACAGACTGGAAAAGTGTCTTGTTTGCGAAAATTTTTAAGGAGGAATTAAAAATGAAGAGATTTTTGAGTGCTGTTTTGACATTGGTCATGGTTGTATCGATGTTTACAACAGTATCAGCAAGCATTAAAACACAAACAAGCTATGTCCCTGAAGTTTTGGAAATGGACCTTGGCTTGAGTATTGAGGCAAAGGAGAGCGGAACGGAAAATCAATATTCCACAGAAGGCTTTGTTTTGCAGATTGGAGAAACAGAGGTTAATAAAGGTGTTGATTACAAAGCAACTCTTGATATGGGCAGTATCCGAGAGCTGTTTGACAAAGCTTTTATTAAAGAGATAGTGGGCAGTGATGCAGCACTGAAAGAGGAATTTGAAAATGGTAAAGTAACAACATTTGTTGATGTTTCTATTACATACCCTAAATCAGTTATTGCCAAAGCTGAACTCACTTCTGCAAATACAGGAGTGTTGACAGCAGGCTTACCTTACTTGGAAAAATCAGCAAGAACGATTACCCCGAATGTTGGTGCTAATGGTGAAAACAATATTCTGAATATCCATTATGAAAATGATGGCGATGTTTTTGTAAAGGACCTTGATGATAGTGAAACCGGCAAACTCAGAGATATCACCTTTGAACTTGCCAATGCAATCGCATATGGTGGTACAGGCGAGCAGAAGATTGTTGTAAACTTTACAGGTACTACAAAAATCGAATTTGCGACAAAGACTCAGACTGTAAATTACGAGGGTACAGCATCTCATATTTTAACAACAAGTAAAACTGTTGTAGAGCATATTCTTGAAGTTATACCGGCAGAGCCTGCAACTTGTACCAAGGCTGGACATACTGAAGGTATAATTTGTCGCAAACACAATAGTTATGATTGTGGTGCGTACGGTATTGTCAAGACAGAACCTATTGCTCCGTTGAATCACCCTGCAAAGATTTATTTTGAGGAACAGTCAGCTACTTGCTCAAGCACAGGTATTAAAGCTCATTTTACTTGTATGTTATGTAAACAAGACTTTATTGGAGATAGAGCAGTTGCTCATAGTGAAATTATAATTCCTCGTTCAGATAATCATACTAATATTGTTACTATCCCGGGAACTCCTGCTAATTGTAAAACAAATGCAAATGGTTTGTCCGAAGGTAAATATTGTACGGCTTGTGGTCGTGTGGTTACAGCACAGACTGTTATAATTGCAAAACATACACCTGTTACTGTTGCGGGCGTGGATGCACAATGTGAAGTTGAGGGAAAGACAAACGGCGAAAAATGTAGTGTTTGTGATACAATCTTAATTTCTCAAAAGACAATTCCTGCAACAGGCCATCAATTTGGTGAGTGGGTAGAAACAAAAGCGGCTACAACAACCTCAAAGGGCGAATTGAAGAGAACATGTCTAAATGAAGGTTGCGATGCGTATGAAACACAGGAAATACCTGAATTGGTACCGGAACACATCTGTTCAGCAAAGGCAGAATTGGCAGTGGTGACAAAGGCACCGACTTGTACTGAAAAAGGTCTTAAACAGAACTACTGTGATTGCGGTAAAAAGGTTGGTGACCCAATAGAGATTGCTCCTACAGGTCATACCGTATTGGTTAAGGTAGATGCGGTTGAGGCTACTTGTGTTAAAAAAGGTGTAGAAGAATATTACAAGTGTGGTATTTGCGGCGATTTGTACAGAGATGCAAATGCTACAAAAAAGATTAAAAAACCCGTTGAAACTTCTAAAAACAAGGATAATCATAATGCCAATGCAATAACAATCACAGCCGGCGTTGCCCCCACTTGTGCAGTAAAGGGTTATACTGAAAGCAAGAAGTGCACAGACTGTAAGACTGTTCTTGTAAAAGACAGAACTCTTGACAGAGTTCCTTGCGACCAGAGTAAGATGGAAATCGTATCAAAGGCTGCAAATTGTACCGAACCCGGTGTAAAAGAACACAAGCATTGTCCTATATGTAATAAAGACTATGATATGAATGGTGTAGAACGCAAGCTTGCTTACTTTAATATTCCGGCATTGGGACATGACTATGATTACGAGAATGCTACTATAGACCGCGAAGCTACAGAAGATAATGATGGTCAAAAGACCGCAACCTGTAAGCGCGACGGATGTAATGCAACCATTACGATAGTTATTCCCAAGACGAATAATCACAAGCACACAATCAAGTACGAGATAGAAAGTGAAGCTGATTGTACAAACGATGGTAAAAAGGTTACAAAGTATTCTTGTCACCCTGAAATTCCAGTAGAAGCTGATGATTATGAGGAAATTATAATCAAGGCAAAGGGTCATAACCTCAAATTGAATAAACAAGTAGGTGCAACTTGTTATTCTGAAGGTGTAGAAGAACATTATGAATGTTCGGTTTGTCACGCACTGTTTTTAGACCTTGCCGGAACAAAACCTGTTACTGAAAATTCACCGGAGTTGGTTTTGGCAAAAGTCGTTCATGAATTTGTAGGTAATGGAAACACCAAGCATTGTAAGTATGGTTGTGGCGAAAAAATTACAATTGAAGAAAATCACGAAAAAGTTCAAAAGGTTGAAACTTCAGGTGAAGTAAAGAAAGTTAATTCAGAAGATGATACCAAAAAGCTTGATGAAAAGAAAGAAATTATGAAGGCTATCGGTACACCTATTGAAGTTGAAGT
>JAZNAJ010000115.1:0-4853 GCA_045586445.1 Clostridia bacterium
ACCGTTGTGCAAAACATCAAAAACCGCGTCGTAAAATACGGCACAATTAGTAGAAATAACGATTTTTTTGCCGAAAACATACATCTGAACGCTGATGGCAAGACCGAAATGAGTGTCTATGCGTATGGTGAATTTGCAACAAATATTGAATTATCCGTTCATGGTGAACATAATGTTCAGAATGCTTTGGGTGCATTTGCCGCTGCCTGGGAGCTTGGGATACCCGTAGATGTAATCAAGCGGGGGCTTGAAAGTTTTGGCGGAACAAAGCGTCGGTTTGAACATCTGGGAGAAGTTAACGGAGCAGTCGTTGTTGATGATTATGCGCACCATCCAACCGAAATCCGACACACACTTGAAACCGCAAAAACCTTAACCAAAGGCAATGTATGGTGTATTTTTCAACCTCACACATATTCACGGACAAAGGCGTTTATGGCAGATTTTGCCGATGCACTTTCAATCGCCGATAAGGTTGTTCTTGCCGATATCTATCCCGCCCGCGAAAAGTATGATGGCACAACACATTCCTGTGACCTTGCCGCAATGATTGACGGGGTTACCTACATCAACAATTTTGATGCAATTGAAAGATATGTCAGACAAAACGCAAAGGCAGGCGACTTGATTCTTACCATGGGCGCCGGTGATATATTTAAGGTTGGCAAAAAGCTTGTTGAGGCTCCCGTATAAAGACTGTTTTATGTAAACAAAAAATAACTCCTTTTTTTATCAAAAAATGGAGTTATTTTTCATTTTAATATATTTCTTGTATATCTGTTTTATTAACTCTCTTTTTCCTCGACGCGGATTTTTTTATTTTCAATGTATATGTGCTTGTTGCAAATGTCAAAGGCAGCGCGTTTGTGAGAAATTATTATACAGGTCTTGCCTTTGAGCATCTTTATATTTTCAAGAAGCCGTTTTTCGGTTTCTTCGTCAAGCGCCGAGGTTGCTTCATCAAGCAGAATAACAGGGGCATCTGAAAGTATCGCGCGGGTTATTGCAAGGCGTTGTATTTGCCCTTCAGAGAGCCCAAACCCCTTTTCGCCTATGTGGGTATCCAGACCTTGCGGGAGTTCTTTAATGAAATCCGCCGCACAACAAACCTCTGCAGCTTCCATAATTGACGTGTCGGTTGCATCCTCATTAACGATTGAAACTGCCTCGCGGATTGTTCCCGAAAGCAACAGGTTCCCCTGCGGCACATAAGAGAATAACGGTCTTGCATGTTTGCCGACACAAATTCTTTCGTCATTGGTTTGTATATAAATCTCCCCCGATGTTGGATTGATTACACCAAGCAAAAGTTTTATCAATGTACTTTTTCCTATGCCAGATATACCGCCAATCACCGCAAAGTCGCCTTTATTCACCGTTAATTCTGCATTTTCAAGAACGATATCCCTGTCATACGCAAATGATATGTCTTTAAATACAATTTTCTCCATTTTGGAATATGTTTTTTCTTTGTCCAATAACGCTTTTGACGAATCCTCCTCGGGCAGAGATTCAATTTCAATTATTCGTTCTGCCGAAGCCAGTATAGCATAGTACCTTGGTAATACCCCTGAAAGCCCTGCAAAAGGCGATTGAATCTGTCCAACAAGCTGTAGAATTGCCGTAAGAGTACCAAAAGAAATTACGCCCAGATACAGTCTGTACGCACTGTGTACAAGGGCGTAAAATGAGCCAACACTGAAAATAAACCCAAGGCTGCTTGATGCAAAAATGCTCAGGTTGCGGCGTTTCATCTGTGCGCGGAAGTTGTCATCCTGAAGTTCGTCACCCTTTGCCTCTACCGTTTTTTCAATACCAAAAACCTTTATCATAAGGATACTGCTTAAAGATTCCTGAAAATACGAGCGCACCTTGCCCTCGGTTTCCTGAACTTTTTTATGAAGATTTTTCATTACCCCACGGAAAGCACTTATTGCAATAAGCAACAAAATGCCCCCCACCAAAAAGATAAGTGCAAAATTTTTATCTAATCTGATAAGGGCATAAAGCGCATAAGAAAGCCCTATCAAAAGAGCAATCACGCTTGGAACCAATGAAATTATCCCGCCGGAAATAATCCCTGCATCGTTGCTTATTCTGGTGAGTAGGTCGCCACTGTGATATGTGCCCAATGCAGAAAAATCCCTGCCGAGTATTGCCGAAAACAGATGCGTCCTGATCCTCATATTAAGCCGTGCCGTAATTTTAATTTCCACACTCTGTCCCAAAAGCTTTATTAAAATCTGAGCGACAATAATAACAAAAAGTACCGTCGCACTTTGCCATAGCTCCGCTTTGTTGCCTGTGGTTGCCGCATCAATAATATTTTTTGAAGTCAAAGCAAAGATAACGCCAAGTACAGTAACCAGACTTCGCATAGCAGACAGGACAAATATCATGGGAATCTGGCCCTTTGCTCTTTCCATTATCCAATTCAAAGTGTTTTTATCTTTCATAAGTATCACCTATGTACACATTTTTACAATTAGTTTAACACAATAACCCAAATTCGTCAAGGCGGTTGAATTTGGGCGTTTTGTGTGATAGAATTATATATAATTAGAATTACTATCTGAAACTCAGTAATTATCCGGAGGAGTTATGAATTTGTATTTTGCACCCCTTGAGGGTATCACCACCTATACCTATCGAAACGCCCATGCCGAAATGTTTGGTTCGTGCGATGGGTACTTTTCGCCATTTATCACGCCTACAACAAGCGAAAAGGTGGGAACACGCAGTTTCAGGGATATTCTGCCCGAAAATAATTCCACGCCTTTGACTGTTCAATTGCTTTCAAACGATGCCGCTGCATTTTTGGACTTTTGCGACAGGATTGCCGCTTTGGGATATACAAAAGTTAATCTCAACATAGGTTGCCCGTCTTCCACGGTTGTCAAGAAAGGTCGCGGTGCCGGCCTTTTGCGGGATGTCGAGGCTTTGGATTCTTTTTTGTATGAAATTTTTGAAAAGACAAAAATGAAAATTTCAATAAAGACCCGTATTGGGTTCTGGTCAGGCAGCGAATTTGAACAAATTATGTCTGTCTACAACAAATACCCAATCGACCTGTTGATTGTCCACCCCCGTTCACGAGAGGACTATTACAATGGTTTGCCTGATTTAATGGCATTTGAAAAGGCGTATTATGTCGCCACCTCGCCTTTGTGTTATAACGGAAATATTTTTTCTGCCGGTGACTTTGCTGATATTACCCGTCACAGACCCGACCTTGATAGTGTTATGCTTGGCAGAGGTGCTGTCAAAAACCCTGCTATTTTCAGAGAAATCCGCGGCGGCGAAAGATTAAAAACCATCGAGCTTGTGGATTTTACCCACCTTCTTGCAGAAAGATATCTTCCCCTTTTGGGGTCGGAGGTTTATACTCTGCACAAGCTGAAGGAAATATGGTTATATATGATGTGGAACTTCCCTGACGAGAAAAAAGTTCTTAAATCAATCAAAAAATCAAGTCGCTTAACCGACCTTTTTGTCGCTATTGGAGGGTTGCCCGAAATTATATAGTAAATTTTGTATATTTACCCCATAAAACATAGGTATATAAAGCATTGACAAATGCATCGTTTTGTAGTAAAATTATTGTGTAATTTTGTGTGCTTTTATCTGCTGTGCTTATTCTGTTCATCCGGCAGTATTCTGGCACATTGAACTGCGAGGTGATATTTTGAACATATTGGAAACCGAACTGCTCCGCACTATACGGAAGTCAGTTATTGGCGCGCCCGAAAAACTTGATATAAATGCACCATGGGATTTGATTTGTGAGGTTTCTAAAAACCACAAAATAGCACCTATTGTATATGAAGGTATCCAGAACCTGGAAATTTCTCCCCATATAAAAAGAGCTTTCTTTGAGGATTATAAGCGTCAGGCATTACTTCATTTCAAGCAAGCAGAACGACTGACTGCCATTTGCGAGGCTTTTGAAAAGAACGGGATAGATTATATGGTTCTTAAGGGCGAAGATTTAAAGAATCTTTATCCCAAACCCGAGATGCGACATATGTGGGATTTGGACATTTTGGTCAAGCCTGAGCAAGTGTCGCAAATCAGTTCAATTATGTCATCCTTGAACTTTTCAAAAAAAGGTGAATGTGACCGCGAAATTCTTTACACTGACGGAAATCTTGTTTTTGTTGAGTTGCATCGTTTTATAGTACCTCAGTATCACACAAAACTGAGTAATTATTTTGGAGATGGCTGGTCGCGTGCATTTAAAAAAGATGACAGCAAACATCGTTATTATCTGTCGGTTGAAGATGAGTTTATCTTTTTGTTTTCGCACTTTACCAAGCATTTTCGCGATGGCGGAATAGGGATAAGGCATATGATTGACCTGTACCTCTACTTTAACCGCCATAGTGATATGGATATAAAGTATGTGGAGAACGAGCTTGAAAAGTTAGAGATTTTGGATTTCTGCAAAAATGTTTTTGAGACGCTTAAAGTTTGGTTCAGTTGCAAGGAAGATACCGATATAACCTTGGCTATCACAAGGCGGGTAATTCAAAGTGGTTCGTTTGGTACAGAATCAGTTTATAACGCTGCCATTGCATCGCGTATGGTCATTAAATATAAATCAACATTCTGGGGCAAAGTAAGGTTTGCACTAAGCACCTTATTCCCGCCGGTTTCGGTGGTTCAGGAACGACATCCCATTGTGAAGAAAGTTCCGGTTTTGTTGCCGTATTTCTGGCTTGAACGCGCATTGAGAGGAATCTTTATTAAAAAAGTTGTTTTGGAATCTGAACTTTCAAAATTCAGCAGCATAAACAAGAAAACTATTTCTGATTATCGTGATGATTTAGAAAAGGTTGGTTTGAAAAAAGAAT
>JAZNAJ010000116.1:0-2248 GCA_045586445.1 Clostridia bacterium
GGCGTTCGTCAAAGAGTGCATCAACCACCTCGGCAATTGCTGCGGTATCTTCAACTACGATAAACCCGTTAGCCTTTGCAATTTCTTCGGGATTTCCACCCTCTTCAAACATAAACCGAAGTATGGTTTTTGCGTCGTTTCGGTTAACCGTGTTTTTGTCAGCCATTTCAACAACCTTTGCAAAATCCTTGGCAGAGATTTCAATTTCTTCGCTGTCGCTGTCCTTGACACGACGCATAATTTCGGTCTGGAAGAAGTTTGAAACACTTTTGTATTCGGGGTATATAGCAACGGTTTCGTCAAAGAAGTCAGAAAGATATTTTTCAGAGGTAAGAACTCTGGCATCCTCGTCGGTCAAGCCATATTCTTTTGTATACCTTTCAATTCGTTGATGTGGCAGAAGCGGAATATCAGCTCTTGCGCTTTCAATATCCTCTTCAGAAAATGTAATTGCCAAAATGTCAGGTTCAGGGAAGTAACGATAGTCGTTTGCGTTCTCTTTGCTTCTTAATGAAGATGTAGTTCCTGTCGCATCATCAAAACGCCTTGTTTCCTGAACAACCCTGCCTCCTTCATTTAAAATTTCGGTCTGGCGGGCAATTTCACTTTCAATAGCCCTTTGAATCGAACGGAATGAGTTAAGATTCTTTATTTCTGCTCTGTCGCCCAAAATACTTGAGCCTGCGGGCTTAAGAGAGACATTAACATCGGCACGGATTGAGCCTTCCTGCATTTTTGCATCACAGACATTCAGGTATTTGAGATAGAGTGCAATCTTTGAAACAAATTCTGCCGCCTCTTCAGGTGAATTTATATCGGGCTCGGTAACGATTTCAATAAGGGGAACGCTGCACCGATTATAGTCTGCCCAACTTTGTCCGTGATAGTCGTCGTGTACCATTTTGCCTGCGTCTTCCTCCAGGTGTATACGATTTATACGGACTGTGGTGCCTGTTGAAAGCTCCAGCTTGCCGTTTATACAAAGGGGCAAATCAAGTTGTGAAATCTGATAAGCCTTGGGAAGGTCGGGGTAGAAGTAATTTTTGCGGTCAAACCGTGAATAGCGGTTAATATCACAACCAAGGGCAAGCCCTGCACGGATTGCATAAGCAACCGCATTGTGGTTTATAATGGGCAAAGCACCGGGCTGACCCGTACAAACGGGGCAGATATGGGTGTTTGGGTCGCCACCAAAGGAGGCGTCGCAAGTACAGAATGCTTTTGTCTTGGTCGAGAGTTCGGCATGGATTTCCAGGCCGATGACTGTGTCATATTTTTTGCACATGGTGTATTCCTCCTTTTATATATTTGCAATGGGATGCGGATTGGCTGTTTCATATATATCAGCAAATTGAATGAGCTTTGCATCGTCAAATCGTTTTGCAGAAAGTGAAAAACCAATAGGCATACCGAAGTTATTTGTACCACAGGGCACTGAAATCGCAGGAATTCCGGCAATATTTGCGGTAACTGTGCAGATGTCTGCAAGATACATTTTAACAGGGTCATCAATGTTTTCACCGCATTTATAAGCAACAGTAGGTGCGGTGGGCGTCAACATAACATCGCATTTTTCAAAGATTGCATCGTGTTCTGCTCTGCATTGCTGACGCATAGCCAATGCCTTTTTATAATAACCATCATAATAACCGCTGGAAAGCGCATAAGTTCCAAGCAGAATTCTGCGTTTAACCTCGGTGCCAAAGCCTTCGCTGCGGCTCTTCTTAATAAGCTCATCATAACTTTCGGGCGAGGTGGTGCGGTATCCATACTTTACACCGTCATAACGCGACAGGTTTGAGCTTGCCTCGGCACAAGCAAGAAGGTAATATGCCGAAACGGCATATTTGAGGGTAGGCATAGAAACTTCAATCAGTTCGGCGCCGTTTTCCTCATAGAACTTGGCAACATTTGTAACGGCGGTCTTTATTTCATCATCGATGCCGTCGCCAAAAAATTCTTTTGGGATACCTATTTTCATACCTTTTATGCTCTTGCCGATAAGCGAGGTAAAGTCTATTTGGTGTCTTCGGGTTGTGCGGTCATTTTTGTCTTGCCCTGCAATTGCGTTAAGGATAATTCCGCAATCCTCGGCTGAGTTTGCCATAGGCCCAATCTGGTCGAGAGAACTGCCAAATGCAACCAACCCAAAACGCGAAACTGTGCCATAGGTGGGCTTCATACCCGTAATGCCACAAAACGCTGCAGGCTGGCGGATTGAACCGCCGGTATCACTTCCAAGTGCAGC
>JAZNAJ010000117.1:0-1928 GCA_045586445.1 Clostridia bacterium
AGGAGGCTATCAACGATTTCCACAAAAAGCGACAAGCAATGCGGCAGAGAAAGATGCTAACGGATGCCCTGGTTTATCTCACATTTTCTTTGGCGTTTATTTTGCTTGGTGTTTTTAACTTTTTGAATGACTGGATTGCAGCCGCAGTTTACATTGTTTGCGGGGCATATTCGATGTTTTGTTTTGGTCGGTTCTTTGAAAATGGAAAGATCGTGGGGTGGAAATAAGATGGTTCTTGAAGTTGTGCAGTTAGAAAGAACTGTATGCGGATGCACTTACGAGATTGATGTATTGATGTGTCCGTCTTGCGGAGAATATTTTGACTATTCTGACGAAGAAACTCATTGTCCGTATTGTTCTGGCAACTAGGGGAGGCAAGGGGTATGGATATTGAAAGATTGCCTGAATTTGAATATGAACGGCAAGCAATGGCCGGCGAGGAAATGCCAGATGGTTTGCGGTTTGCTGGACAGCATTACTACCTGGGATTGCGGATGCTTTACCACCAGTACAAACAGGGCGTGATTGATCGTGAAACGGCAAGCTGTGAAAAAAGAAAGTTGCTAAAAACTTACGAATATGACATTATGTGGGAAGAGATTGCTGACGGGTTTATTCAAAACCGCAATAATTCAGAAATTGCCCGTGCAGAGTACCGAAAAAACCCTTGCCACGAAAACGCCGTAAAAATCATTGAAAGTATCGAGGGAGTAAAGTGGCAGGGTGATAGACAGGAGGGTAAATAATGCCGATTTGGTTATTTGTGATTATTGTTTTCGCAGGTGCGTTTAGGTGCGTTTCTTGCGTCTGCGCTATCCATTGCTAAAAGAGAGGATGAGAAACGAGATGGGTAAAAATGGCTATCTTGAACGACAGCGGATTGAGCGGCAAGCTTATTTTGATGCCGGATTGCAGATGGGCAGGCAACAAATACTGGACTGCGTTTCTATCGTTCTGAATGACCCAGACATTATGGGCAAGGACACATTTGGCAAAGACCGGCTTTTGAAAGTGGTTAAGGGCGTGGGCGACTACATCGATGTGTTTCAGAAAGCCTGGGAGCGTGACGATGAAACGGACTATTACCGGGTGAAGCTGGATGAACACCTTGCAAAAATCTATGGTGAAGGTATGATGGACACTTTCAACAAGCGGTACGAATACTGTACCGAGTTTAACTACTTCACTGGAAAATGGGGTAAGTGAAAATGAGCAGAGAAACATTGCCTATCAACCCAACAAGGGAACTACCACCCTGTAAAGATTGCCCGGATCGCATTCCTGGTTGCCACGGCTCTTGCAACCGTTACAAGGAATGGAAACAACGCTTGGACGAACTGAACAAGGCAAGGAAAGCCTACGCCAACAAACCACGCCCAAAGGTTAACGGATGCTGGTGATTGACAAACCCCAAAATAATTGATAAAATAGTGTATATGGATGGGAAACTGTCTGTATGCACTATTTTTCTGTTTGGAGGTGAGGCTGGATGGCTGGAAAAGAGAATTTGCGACCTGTTTCAAGCAAGGACGAAGCAAGGGAGCGTGGCAGAAAAGGCGGTTTAGCCTCTGGTGAGGCAAGACGGAAAAGAAAGACACTTAAAGAAGAATTGCTTTTGATGCTTTCCGAGGGTGAAACACAGCAATCTGTCACCCTCGCATTGATTGAAAAGGCAATGAGTGGCGATACAAAGGCTTTCGAGGTTATTCGTGACACGATTGGCGAAAAGCCTGTTGATAAGGTTATGATCGCAGATGTTGAGCCGTCTGTGATTGCGGAAGTGGAAGCGATGGTACTGACCGATGATGACACGGCAACGGGCAGTTGATTTTCTGCTGACCAACCCTTACAAGCTGGGGCATCTGTTGGGCTTTACACGGCTCACAGAACTGCATAATGGATGGATTAAGGAAATGATAAGGGGAAAG
>JAZNAJ010000118.1:0-6970 GCA_045586445.1 Clostridia bacterium
TAAAAAACAAAACCGAATCTGAATTTTCGTGTTCTCGAAAAAAATCTATACTTTCTTTAATCCTCTTGTATTCAACCAATCGTCTGACAAGCTCTGTGCGTGGGTCTTCCTCTTCTTCATCCCCTTCTTCCTGAGGGAGAAGCATTTTTGACTTTATCTGCAGCAAGGTCGCAGCCATTACAAGGAATTCACTTGAAATTTCCAAATCAAGTTCTTCCATTTGTTGCATAACAAGAAGATACTGTTCAAGTATTTCCACAATGGGTATGTCATATATGCTGACTTTATTCTTTTTTATAAGCATCAAAAGAAGGTCAAGCGGGCCTTCAAATGAATCCAGTTTAAAGGAAAGCTGAGTCATAGGAAAAATCTCCTGATTTATCTTTTAAAAAAATGGTATAAACTCCATTACCCGGAAAAAAGCTGATATAATGAAGTTTGAAACGCCGTTTAAAATTCTGCTGAATATGGGCAAGTTGATTATAAGCAAAAGTGCTATAAACCCATATTGTTCATATTGCATAATTCTGAAATATATACGCGGGGGCAAAACAGCATTAAGTATTTTTGAGCCATCAAGCGGAGGTATTGGTATAAAGTTAAACACCGCAAGCCCGACATTCATAAAAACAAGAGTGTAAAGCATTGTAACCACCACAGAAGTTACCATATCGCCAACACCGTCAAACCTTGGCATAAATGTGTAAACCAAATGCAAAACAAAAACCGCAATAAATGCTGTAATCAAATTACTTAACGGGCCTGCAAGAGAAGTCCACACCATACCGGACTTTCGCTTGCCATAAGCAAAGTTATTAGGATTTACAGGCACGGGCTTTGCCCAGCCAAACCCAAACAGAAATAAGCATATTGCCCCGATTGGGTCAAGATGACTTATCGGGCTCAGGTTTAGCCTTCCCATATCTTTCGCAGTTGAATCACCCAATTTGTATGCCGCAAAACCATGTGAAAATTCATGTATAGATAACGAAAAGAACACGCAAAAAGCCGTCATCAAAAGCTCTGCTATCCCAAGCCAACCATTGCCAAACCAATGCTGAATCCTGTTTATCATAGATATATTTCCTTTCAATAATTTCAAGTCATTTTTTACATTACTAACCATTAATATACTCTACAAAATTATATCATACATATTACAGTTTGTCAAACCGTTTTGATACATATCCTCCTGCTTATATTGACCGCAAATCAGGTCTTTTTATTCGTCCTGAAATTATTCAATATTTGGCAAAGACATAGGAAAAAACAGTTTCTTCACTTGACATACCAGATATAATTTAATATAATTGATACAATTAATACTGTATACAAAATATTGGTAAAGGAGCCATTATGAATACTATAATCATAGGTTGCGGAAAGGTGGGTCAAAAGCTTGCCGAAAAGCTTAGCCAAGAAGAAAACCAAAATATAACCATTGTTGACCTTAATCATGACATTGTTCAGGATATAATTAACCAATATGATGCTATGGGCATTGTGGGTAACGGAGCAAATGTAGAAGTATTGCGCGAGGCAGGAATTGAAAATGCCGATATACTCATTGCGGTAACCGGCTCTGACGAGGTGAATCTTCTTACCTGTCTGCTTGCAAAAAAAACAGGCAATTGCCAGACAATCGCCAGGGTGCGTACCCCCGATTATACCAAGGAACTTAATATCTTTAAGGACGATTTGGGGCTTGCGATGGTTATTAATCCCGAGTTTACAGCAGCAAGAGAGATTGCCAGAGTTCTTAGATTCCCATCAGCTATTGAAATTGATACCTTTGCAAAAGGCAGAGTTGAGATACTGAAGTTTAAGGTTGCGGAAGGCTCGGTCCTTGACAATATTGCTGTTTGGGAAATAAATTCAAAACTCAATACAGATATTCTGGTTTGTGGAGTTGAAAGGGGCGACGAGGCGTTTATTCCCGGTGGTAATTTTGTAATCAAAAAGGGTGATAAGGTAAGTATTGTTGCAGCACCCCTGAACGGTTCGCATTTCTTTAAAAAAATCGGCGTCAAAACCAACCGCGTAAAGGACACTATTATTGTCGGCGGCGGCGAAATAGCATATTACCTTGCAGAAAATCTTTTGCATCGTGGCATAAAAGTTAAGCTCATTGAAAAAAATCTTACCCGTTGCGAGGAGCTTTGCGTTTCCCTCCCCAAGGCTACAATTATAAATGCCGACGGCACAGAAAAAAGTGTTTTAGAACAGGAAGGAATCGAAAATGCAGAATCATTTGTGGCTCTTACAAATATTGACGAGGAAAATATTATGCTGTCCCTCTTTGCCAAGAGCAAAATGAACGGTGGCAAGGTTGTAACCAAGGTAAACAGAGTTTCCTATAACGATATCATTGCAGGGATGGATTTGGACACCATAATTTATCCAAAAGACATCACCGCGGAATATATAGTGAGATTTGTCAGAGCAAAAAACAATACTCTTGATTGCGATATTGAAACTATGCACCTTATCCTTGACGGCAAAGCCGAGGCTCTTGAATTTAACATCAAAGAAAACTCGCCAATCGCAGGGCGTTCACTCGTGGAGCTTCCAATAAAGGAAAATGTTCTTGTCGCTTGCATAACACGAAACGGCAAAGTCATTATTCCAAAAGGACAAGACAAAATTCTGCCCGGCGACACCATAATTGTTGTTACTACAAGAATGGGCTTTAATGAGGCAAGTGATATTTTAGAATAATCTCAAAGGTTCGTTGCCAAAAATGGTAAGTGCCTTTTGTACAATAAAGGAAGATTGGTTTTATGAATAAAAGAATTGTTATGCATATTTTGGGATGGGCACTCATTCTTGAGGCTGCATTCTTGATTTTGCCCCTTGCCTGCGCTCTTATTTATGGCGAAAAGGAGTGGCTGACCTTTGCGATATGCTCGCTTATTTGCCTTTCTGTTGGGTTGTTGTTTAAAGGTATTGCTCCCAAAAATCGTAATATGTACGCCAAGGAAGGCCTTGCAGTAGTTTCGCTAAGTTGGATTTTTATGAGTATTTTTGGGTCGTTTCCTTTTATTCTTTCCGGAGCAATCCCAAACTTTTTTGATGCTTTTTTTGAAACTGTTTCAGGATTTACCACGACGGGAGCAAGCATTCTGAAGGATGTTGAGTTGCTTCCCAAATGCCTGTTGTTTTGGCGCAGCTTTACGCATTGGATTGGCGGTATGGGGGTTTTGTTGTTTTTGGTTTCACTTCTTCGGCTTTCGGGCGGCAATAATTTGTACCTGATGAAAGCCGAAAGCACCGGCCCTGCAGTTGGAAAGATTGTTCCAAAAATCCAACTTACCGCAAAAATTCTTTATGGAATATATACCGCATTGACCCTTTTACAATTTATTCTGCTAATATCTGGTGGTATGGAGCCATTTGATGCAATAACTATATCTATGGGCACCGCAGGTACAGGTGGATTTGCCATCAAAAATTCAAGTATAGCAGGCTACACAACCTATCAGCAAAGTGTGGTAACTATCTTTATGCTTATCTTTGGAGTTGACTTTTCATTATACTATCTGCTCCTTATCCGAAAATTCAAATCGCTATTCCATTCTGAGGAGCTTCGCGCATATTTGGGCGTTATATTGGTTTCGATAATTGTGATCTGTATCAATATTTCCGGAATGTTCGGCAGTGTTTGGGAAGCATTTAAGCACAGCGCCTTTCAGGTGGCATCAATCATCACAACCACAGGCTATGCAACCACCAACTTTGACAATTGGCCCGAGCTTTCAAAAACGATTCTTATTATTCTTATGTTTATAGGTGCTTGTGCCGGAAGTACCGGCGGAGGTATGAAGGTTTCGCGTATACTTATCGCCTTTAAAACCATTGTTAAAGAACTTAAAATAACTGCTCATCCGCATATCACTCACAAAATTTCTATAAGTGACAGGCTTGTTGCCCACGAAACCATCCGTTCAATAAATGTATATATGGTTGCATACTTTGTAATATTTGCAGCAGCTCTGCTTGTAGTAAGTATTGACGGCTTTGATTTTGTGTCAAACTTTACCGCCGTTGCAGCTACTATCAACAATATCGGTCCCGGATTGGGCGCAGTAGGACCGGTGAACAACTTTTCAGGGTATTCAGCCCTTTCAAAGGTAGTATTTTCATTAATAATGCTTATTGGCAGACTGGAAATTTTCCCTATGCTTATACTGTTTTCTCCATATACCTGGCGCAAGTAGCGTGGCAGTGTAACCATTTATTTCAGGTAAGAAATGCTTCAAAGTGGCGTAAAACCGTCGTTTCGACAAGGTACGCTCGTGCCAATGATAGTCGGTGAAATAAGAAGATATCTCCGTGATAATACATCAATAAGGGTAAGTCGTTCGCTCCGTGATACTGCATACAAAGCGCTCTCGGCAAAGGAGCGGCTGATAAATAAAAATGCCAAAGAACCCACCATCGAAGAAATCGCCAGGGAATTAGAGATTTCACAAGAAGAGGTTTCAGCAGCATTAGATGCCATTATGGACCCTGTTTCACTTTATGAACCCATATATCACGATAGCGGTGATGCAATCTTTGTTATGGATCAGGTTAAAGACGAAAAAAACATCGACGATTCCTGGTTGGAGGAAATTTCCATCAAAGAGGCTATGAAGCACTTGTCCGCGAGGGAAAAAAATATTTTGGAAATGCGATTTTTTTCGGGACGAACTCAAATGGAGATAGCCAACGAAATTGGTATTTCTCAGGCGCAGGTTTCAAGGCTTGAAAAAAATGCTCTTGGGCATATGCGAAAATACTTGTAATGTTGATTATGTATAAAAACGGCTACAGTTGGTGTAACTGACACCCACTATAGCCGTTTTATTAATTATCTCTGACTTGTCTTAAAAGTTCTTCAACCTCTTCTTTTGTCTTCACGCTCAGGAACGAATACCGTTTGGTCAAAGATTCTTCAATCAATTTTATTCCTCGTTCCTTCTCGCCCTCTGCAATCAAGAGCATACCATAACAATAATATGGTTCAGGAAAATGTGGCGACTTTTCCAGCAATTTTTCGTACATATCCCGTGCCTTTTGTATTTGTCCGCTGATGGCATAGCTCTCTGCAAGATTGTCTGCAATTATTAAATCCTCTGCATTGTAATTATACGCTTCCTCATTGAAGGCTACCGCTTTTTGGGCATCCCCTTTAAGTACATACATAAGACCTAAATTCTGATAAAAATTAGTAGTTTTAAAGTCCTCCATGGCAGATTCCATAAGTTCAATAGCAGAATCTAAATCGCCCCTCTTCCAAGCAACAAGACCCAAAAACGATTCTATGCGTTTTTTTGTAGCAATTTTTTTTGCACTACTTAAACTTAAGCCCTTTGTAAGTATATCATAAGCCAAGTCCAACTCGCCTGTACGAATAAGCAAATACCCATAATTCATCAGGTTTTCAGGTGACAGTCTGCCAATCTTATTTGCCGTTGCAAACAACCCCAGCGCTTTTTCAATATTCCCTGTTCGAAAATTAATTACTGCGATAAAGGCAAGCATTCTTGCACCTTTCCACAAAATTAATATCAATATCAATACAAGTATAATGCCAATTAACATTTCAAGACTTCCTTTTTATCCCAAATTGTTTACAGTTCTTGGGTAAGGCAATACATCGCGGATATTACCCATACCGGTAAGATACATAACCGCTCTCTCAAAGCCAAGACCAAAGCCCGCGTGTTTTGTTCCGCCATATCTTCTGAGGTCAAGGTAATGAGCATAATCATCCAGATTAAGTCCTGCTTCTTTCATTCTTTCAAGCAATACATCCATGCGTTCTTCTCTCTGACTGCCACCTATGATTTCACCTATGCCCGGAACCAGGCAATCCATTGCCGCAACAGTCTTTTTGTCATCGTTAAGACGCATATAAAACGCCTTTATCTCCTTTGGATAATCGGTTACAAAAACAGGCTTTTTAAATACTTCTTCGGTCAGGTATCTCTCGTGCTCGGTCTGAAGGTCAATGCCCCACTTAACAGGGTATTCAAAGTCCTTGCCGCTGTTTTGCAATATTTCAACCGCCTCGGTATAAGTAACATGACCAAATTCGTTCTCAAGAATATTATTAAGTCGGTCTATAAGGCCCTTATCAACAAAATTATTGAAGAATGCCATTTCCTCAGGAGCATTTTCAAGAACATATCTTATAACAAACTTAAGCATATCCTCGGCAAGCTTCATATCATCAGCAAGGTCTGCAAAGGCAATCTCCGGTTCAATCATCCAGAACTCAGCTGCGTGTCTTGTGGTATTGGAATTTTCTGCTCTGAAAGTTGGGCCAAATGTATAAATGTCCCCAAACGCCATTGAAAAGGTTTCGCCCTCTAGCTGACCACTTACAGTAAGCGAGGTTTCCCTGCTGAAAAAGTCTTTTGAGTAATCGATGTTTCCTTTGTCATCTTTTGGCAGGTTTTCCATATCAAGGGTTGTTACCCTGAACATCTCTCCGGCACCCTCACAGTCACTTCCTGTAATCAACGGTGTATGAACATACACAAAACCCCTGTCGTTAAAGAACTTGTGAATTGCATAAGCAATAACCGAACGCACACGGAATACTGCTGAAAATGTATTTGTCCTTGCCCGAAGATGCGGGATAGTACGCAAATATTCAAAGGTGTGGCGTTTCTTCTGCAGCGGATAATCAGGCGTGCTTTCACCCTCTATCTCAACCTTAGTCGCCTTGATTTCAAAGGGTTGCTTTGCATCAGGTGTAAGAACCAAAACGCCCTCAACTCTCAGCGATGCACCTACATTAAGTTTGCAAAGCTTTGCAAAGTTGTCAAGTTTCTCGTCTTCAATAACAATCTGGATATTTTTAAAATATGAACCATCATTGAGTTCGATAAAGCCAAACGCCTTTGATGCACGAAGGGTTCTTACCCATCCGCATATTGAAACCGGTGTTGCATCAAGCTCGCCGGATTTTAAAAATACT
>JAZNAJ010000119.1:0-12993 GCA_045586445.1 Clostridia bacterium
GCATTTTCATCATTTGTTCCTGCATTTTTTTTGCTTGCTTGAGCATTTGGGTCATATTGCCGCCGCCCATTTGTCCCATTCCTCTTGGAAATCCACCTTTTGCCATAAATATCAAATCCTTTCTGTGTTAATCTTCAACCACTGTCATTTTATCACCAAGCAAATCCTTTTTTGCTGCAATATCCAATATTGATGCACCATTATCGTCTCTGTTTTTTGGACCTTCTTTGCCGGAAACCGTAACACGCACCTCACTGCCTTGTATCTTGGAAAACAACCCCGATAAATAGTTCTTACCCTCAGGAGTATTAATTTTATCATAAGCCAAATCGCTTACAATCACAAGTTCAATTTCATCGCCATAAAAAAGGGCTTTGGCATTAAACAGATACATATAAAGTCTCTTGCTTTCCTGCTTGACCGCATTCAAGGCTTCTCTCCATTTTGGCCACAGCTTGCCCTCGTCTATGTGGGCTTCTGCCGGCTTTGTTTCTTCAGGCACAGTTAATTTTACTCCGCCACTTTTGGGAGCAGCTTTTTTTGTGGCAACTCCTGTTGTCTTCAGTTGCTCCAACTCCCGTTCAAGTGTTTCAATACGCATCACAAGCGAGTCTGTGTCAGTAGCATTTTCTTTTGCACAAATCAAAACCGTTGCCATTTCCACCGCCACTTTGGGGGTTGGCATCTTCTTTGCCTGAAACAAATATTCACCCAACAACTGGATAACAAATATAAGTCTGTCCAGGCTGAATTTTGCCGACTGCTCCTTATATTTGTCCACTAGTGCATCACTCTTTTCAAGGATTTCGCCCGGCTTATCCATTGACTTGCATAACATCAATGCCCTGAAGTGAAATATCAATTCCTCAATAAAGTTTGCCGCTTCCTTACCCTTGTTCAAAAAGCTATCAACCGCGGCAAGTGCCTTTGGGGTATCATAATCGGCAATATGGTCAACTATGGGGAAAAGCACCCGCTTGTCTGCAATGCCGATAATATCCACAATGTCATCATAACGAAGTTCTTCCCTTGCATACGCCGCGCATTGGTCAAGTATGCTCAGCCCGTCACGCATAGAACCATCGGCAAGTTCAGCCACAAGTTCCAACGCATCCGGTGTAATCCCTATTCCCTCGGTTTTTACAACCTTTGAAAGGCGTTTTTCTATTTCATCAACGCTTATTCTCTTAAAATCAAACCGCTGACACCTTGACAAAATTGTCGCAGGTATTTTATGCGCCTCGGTTGTGGCAAGGATAAATATAATATGTTCAGGCGGTTCTTCAAGCGTTTTAAGAAGTGCGTTGAAGGCTTCGGTAGTCAGCATGTGCGCCTCGTCGATTATATATACCTTGAACTTACTGTTTGTGGGAGTATAAATTACTTCCTCCCGTATTTCCCTTATATTATCAATGCCGCTGTTGCTGGCAGCATCCATCTCATAGACATCCAATATACTGCCGTTCATAATCCCTCGGCAGGTAGCACATTCATTGCAGGGGTTTCCATTTATTGGATTTTCGCAGTTTACTGCCCTTGAAAAAATCTTTGCCGTCGAGGTTTTGCCTGTACCACGAGTGCCACAAAACAGATATGCGTGTGCAATTCTTCCAGACGCAATACTGTTACGCAAAGTTTCTGAAACATGGTCTTGTCCCGAAACATCCTCAAAGGTAAGCGGCCGCCACTTTCGGTAAAGAGCTTGATATTTTTCTGCCATATACCAAATCTCCCCTCAATTGATTTAAAAAAATAATGCTATGTGCTTGAGTTTGAAATGAAAAAACCTCCGCTGCTCAATCAGTCTGCTCAGACCCGGCAACCCCACGGCACATTAAAAGGCGCTGCTTAGTGCTGCTGCATTCCTGCCCTGACACGGTTCACAGCTTTCAATTGCGCAGGACCGAATCATCAACGCAAACATAAATTGAGACCGACAAGACAAATCCCATCCCTCAACACAAGTTTTCATCCCCACTACAGCGGATTGTGGGTTACAAGGTACCGCTAACACCCCAATTTAACATAGCTTAGATAGTATACCACAAATAATAAAAAACTTCAAGGCTTTTTATATAATATTCCTGCCTAAGTCATTAGCTATTTTGAATTAAGCAAGCTTTCTCCCTTTAAATCGTCGCGGATTATACGATAAATTGTCGCAGCAACAGGAACTCCCAATAGCATACCCGCAATTCCCATAATGCCACCGCCTATTGTTACTGCAGCAAGCACCCAAAGCCCCGGCAAGCCTATGGAATTTCCAACTACACGGGGATAAATTAAATTGCCCTCAAGTTGTTGAAGTACAACTATATACACCAAAAATACCAATGCTTTTACAGGCGATACGGTAAGTATCATAAGGGCTCCTACGGCAGCACCTATATATGAGCCTACTATGGGCACCAATGCCGTGAACCCAACAAGTGCGCCAATCATCGGTGCATAAGGCAACCCGATAACCAGCATTCCCAACGCACACAACACACCAAGAATTACTGCCTCAACACATTGTCCCACTATATATCTGTGGAAGCAGTCATTTAGAATATTCAATACATACAGTATTTTTTTATACGCCGTATCCGACAGATAATGTTTAATAACACGATTAAACTGCAACTTCAGTCTGTCTTTGGCGGATAGGATATAGACTGCAAAGATAATACTTAAAACGGTTGTTAAAATCCCCGAAAATACTGTAGATACCGCTTTTAATGCTACATTCATCACATTGCCGACTCCCGTCGTAAGCATTTCTGCGATTTCGCCTATCCGTGATTTCCAGTCGATTTCCATCAAAAATTCAGCTATATTATCAGGCACAATGTTAAGTTCCACCGTTTTTGCCGCAAGATATGAAAGTGCCGACGGAAGTTCTTTAAGCAACAGCTGTAAGCATGAAATAAACTGAGGCAAAACAATCCCGATTACAAGCGAAATTATAGCGATTATCGTCAGAAAGGCGGCTGTCATACAGACCGGTCTGCGAGTCTTCAAGACAATCGCCTTGCCACTTTTGGGGAAATAAAGCCTTTCGTAAATATTCATAAGGATATTTACAAAATAAGCAGTAATCGCACCTATAATAAGCGGAACCGCCGCACTCAGCATCAAAGATATAAGCTCTGCCACCTTTTGCCAGTAATTTATGCACAAATACAGGACAAAAACTGCAATGCCAATTTTAAGATACTCCCTTAAGCCTATCTTCATTGATTTTTCTCCTTTTTATTTAATCATTAAATTTGTTTTTGCAAGTTGCTGTACAATCGCTGCAACCGCAATCACAAAACTTTCCCTTTTTAAAATCTCGTATTTTTTTGATACACACCGCCAAAACCGCAACGCCTATCAGTATCCAAATTATACTCTCCATTTATTTACCCCATTAAAACATTGACGCTATATTGAAAAATACCGTTGATACAAGCCACGCTGTCAAAAGCTGAATGGCAACAGCCAGAATGGTCCATCTTCGTGAACTTGTTTCTCGTCTTATTGTTGCAATAGTGGCAACACACGGTACATAAAGAAGACAAAATATCATCATCGAATAAGCATTTATGCTTCCAAACCCACCTGCCGTCAAAATTCCTGCAAGGCTTGTCATACCCTCAACTGATGCTATGTTTCCAACACCATAAAGCACGCTCATGCTTGAAACAACAACCTCTTCTGCCGCAATTCCCGATATGAGAGCAACCACAATTTGCCAATAGCCAAGGCCTGCTGTGCTCATAATCGGAACCAATGCTTTGCCGATTACTGCCGCAAAGCTCTGGGACATATCACTTACCTTTCCGCCTGTACCAAAATTAAGAAGCGCCCACAAAACTATTGATGCCACAAAAATTGTTGTTCCCGCCTTGGTCAGATAATCGCGGATTTTCTCCCATACATAAATCATTATGGTCCTTGAATTAGGCGACTTGTATTCCGGCAATTCTATAAGCAGAGTATTGACCTCGCGTTTTTTTGAGAATATTGCAAGTAATTTTGCCACTACTATAGCAACCACCACGCCTATTACATACATCGAGTATGCCACAAGCATAGCATTTTCTCCAAAAAACATTTGCGAAAGCAGAACATAAACCGGAAGTCTTGCACTGCATGACATAAATGGTGTAACCATAATTGTCCTTAGCCTGTCCTGTTTGTTTTCAAGAGCTCTGGACGCCATAACCGCAGGCACCGTACAGCCAAAACCAAGAAGCATAGGTATAAACGCTCTGCCCGAAAGACCTATTTTTGACATTATGCCATCCATCACATATGCCACTCGCGACATATATCCACTGTCCTCCAAAATTGCTAAAGCAAGAAATAAAATGAAGATGTTGGGCAGAAATGTAAGAACTCCGCCAACGCCTGCAATAACGCCGTCTACGATAAGCGATGTAAGTGTTTCGCTTGCGTTTATATTCAGCAAAAAGCCTGTCGTCGCCATTGAAAACCATTCAAGCGCCGTTTCAAAATAGCCTTTCAGCCAATCGCCTATGGTAAATGTAAAGAAAAATACCAAAGCCATAATCCCCAAAAATATAGGGAGTCCCCAAATCCGGTGAGTAACGATTTTGTCAGCTTTGTCGGTTGTCCTTGCCTTTTCGTCCTTGTTGACCAGCACCTCGGCTACAATTTCCTCGATAAAATCATATCGCTGATTTATTATTTCTTCCTCGTAGCTTTTATCCACAACACCGGCCAGGTTAAGCGGATACCTTTGACATATTTCTTCATCTGCCTCCAAAATCTTTATGGCATGCCATCTGCAATTGTTAATTTCAGGGAACTTTGCCGCCAAGAGTTCAGATATCTTGTCAATCTTATCCTCTATTTCATCACTGTACACCATTGCATATTCCTCGTGATGGGAATGTTCGTGGCAACCTGAATCGTGGTGATGTTCCAAAGGGTCGCCGGTTTTGTGTTGATGATGTGCAACGGCGTGCATAAGGATATTAAGTCCTGTGCGTTTTCTTGCACAGACCGGAACCACCGGTATACCCAGCATTTCAGGAAGTCTGTGAAGGTCAATTTCCATATCCCGCTCTTCAACTATATCCATCATATTAAGGGCAAGTACAACAGGTTTGCCAAGTTCGATAAGTTGCAAGGTGAGGTACAGATTGCGTTCAAGCGACGATGCATCTGTCACATTTACAATTACATCCACCTCTTCATCAAGTATGTATTTGCGTGCAAGGCGTTCTTCCATTGTGTAAGAAGTAAGGGAATATGTACCCGGCAAGTCAACCAACTTATAGTTTTTGTTATGGTAACGCATACTGCCCTCTTTTTTCTCAACAGTAACCCCGGGCCAGTTGGCAACCTTAAGGTTTGCGCCCGTATAGGCATTAAAAAGGGTTGTCTTTCCGCAGTTGGGGTTCCCCGCAAACGCAATATTTATTTTGTTATTCATCAGCCACTACCCCGTCCTTTTCTGTATATTCAACTTCAATACCGTCAGCAAATTCTTTGCCTATGGCAAATCGTGTTCCTCTTACCTTGATAATTTTGGTGCCTGACTTTTTGGAATTTAAAACTTCTACGACTGCGTTGCCTGTCATACCCAGTATTTCAAGGCGACGCTTTGCCGGTGTCCCTAATTGGATTGATTTTACATAATAAACTCCACCTATTTTGCCCTCACTAAGTTTCATCCTCTTGGCTGACCTCCTTACCTATCTTCAAAATAAACTGCGTGAACTCCTGTATTGAATTTGGTCTACCTAATGCGGCAACCATATCTTTTATTCCATCCAGGCGATAATCATTTTCAAATAATTGATAAAGCGCCTCATCCACAGGGAATGTGCTGCTGATTTTTACCGCTGCACCGTTATTAAGCAAGAACTCCACATTCCGGTCTTCTTGTCCGGGTATGGGATTTGCCATAATAATCGGCAATTTTTTGGCAAGTGCCTCGCTTGTGGTAAGTCCGCCCGGTTTTGTGATAATGCAATCCGCCGCATCCATAAACAAATCAACCTTATCCGAAAAACCAAAATTATATATTTTGTGTTTCAAATTCATTCTGTCAATCTCTTTTTTCAGTTTTTGATTATGACCGCATACCGAAATTATCTGAAAATCACTGTTCGACTCGTCAAGCTTCTTTATCATTCTTCCAAACTTGCCATAACCCATACTGCCACTCATAACCAAAACGGTGCGTTTGTCATCAATACCAAGGATTTGCCGGGATTCTTTTTTGTCGACACTATGAGCAAACTTGGCAGCAATCGGAATACCGATTGGCAATACCTTTTCCTTGCTTATGCCTTTCTTTATCGCTTGATTTGTCAAAAGGTCTGTCGCTGTGATATAGTAATCAAGCTCTGTTTCCTCCCAATATGGGTGAATGGTAAAATCCGTCACTATCCCCACACTCTTTGGCTTGTTCTCCAGGTTTGTCTTTATGCTGCTGACCAGCATAGCCGCAAAAACATGTGTACATATAATAACATCAGGCATATACCTATTTACAAGTTTTGCGACCTTCTTTGCCATTATGTTGCTCGTTATTTTAAGGGTGCGGCTCTCTTTGTTTTCGGTATCCCGTTTTTCTGCCATTCGATAGGCTTTGCCGTAAACCTTGGGAAGCCTTTTGGTGGACATAAGATACCCATAAGAAACTATTTCTTTCAGTCCTGAGCTTATATACTCAAATACATCAAGCGACAAAGTCTGTGCACCACATTCGGTCAGGCACTTATCCAGGTTCTTTGCCACCTGATTGTGCCCCTGGCCTGTAGTTATTGTCAAAATCAATACTCGCATACTCTGTCCCCCTGTTCTAATCACATTTCAACTTCTGTTTCATATTCTTGTGCAACTACATCTCAACAAGCTCGCCGCAATCCAAAAAATAAAGATAACACTCGTCGACTTGCCGTTTTAAAATCTCGGCAAGTGCTTTTTTGTAATACTTCATTTGCACCGTATACTTCCTTGAAATTTCTGTAGCCGCAGCTTTATTCTTTGCTCTGTCTGTCTTGAAGTCAAGCAGCACCACTTTGCCATCATTATCTTCAAAGAAACAATCCATTGTCCCTTGAAGTAAAATTTCGCCCGGTTTATCGCAGCCATAAACCTCTGATATATCTGCCTTGGTATAAAAACTAAACTCGCGTTCGAGTCTGTTGGCATTTTTCAGTCTTTTTCCCATTTCACTACTGAAAAAATTGAATATCTTCTGAGGTTCAATGGCTTGTGCCTGTCCATCAGTAATAGCTTTGCCTGCCCTGAGCTCATCAATCAGCTTCTGCACATCGGCCACAGTTTCAAGTTTATGGGGGTCAACCATCTGCATAACAAAATGTACCGCAGTTCCCTTTTCTGCCCCCGAAACCTTTTTAAGGGGTTCAAGGCTTTCCATTTTCAACTCGCGCAGCATTGGTACATAGTCGGCCTCCTCGGCTTGCATGCGCTTGACCTCGCTAATTGAAAGTTTTACCGGCATCCCTGCCAGATATTCATTTGGATACTCATACTCAAGCCTTGCCCTTATATCATCATCAAAACCAACATCATTGATTTGAACTTCGTCATTTGCCGTCTGCATTAATATCTCTGCAGCTCTTGGAACTTCGCTTTGGTTGTCATATATAAAGGTATTAATTTTAAAGTTGCTTGGACAAACCTTTATAGACCCCTGAAATCCAAAATATTCACGCAAAGTTTCTCCGTCAGGATGTACAAACAACGCCGCCATAATCCAATCTCTGAAACACCTTTTGCCTCGCACATACGCAGGTTTTGCCCTGCCGTCCGGTGCGTACAATGGCATACTCATTCCCGTCTTGGTCTTTTTGAAAGTTGTTGTAATAATCAACTTCTCGCGGGCACGGGTAAGCGCCACATACAAAAGCCGCATTTCCTCTGACACAAGCTCGCCCTTTGCCTTTGCTGCAACAATATCCCTAGGCAAAGACGGATACCTAACCCGAAGTTTCTTGTCAACATAATCTGCTCCGATACCCATTTCGGTATTCCAAATAATGTTTTTGTTAAGGTCTGTCACATTGAACTCGTGAGCCGTATCCGCAAGTATTACCACCGGGAACTCCAGTCCCTTGGACTTGTGAACAGTCATAATCCTGACTACATTATCACCATCACCAAAGGTTTTTGATGGAGTCAGGTCATCGCCCTGACTCCGTATAGACTCGATATAAACCATAAAGCTAAACAATCCGCTAAGTCCGGTATGTTCAAATTCCGCCGCCCTCTCAAACAAAAGTCTTAGGTTTGCCTGGCGTTCTCTGCCGCGGTTTTGAGTACCGGAATACGCATAATACCCATAATCATAGTATATGCGCCAAACAAGCTGTTCAACACCAACACTCTCTGACATTTTGCGAAGGTTATCAAGGTCTTTTAAAAAGCTCTCTGCTTTTAGGTTTTTCATTTCGGCTGAATATTTCAAAGCATCAAAGAAGCACCCCGTCTTCATATCAGCCCGCATTTCGGCAAGCTCTTCAGGGGAAAAGCCCCATATTGGCGAACGCATAACCGCAATAAGCGGTATGTCCTGCCTTGGATTGTCAATAATCTGCAAAATTGAAAGCACCGTTTGTACTTCGCGCGAGTTTAGGTAACTCTTTCCCACCTCTGTATATACAGGTATATGACTGCTTTCAAAAATTTCCTCAAATACAGGTGCTGCCGCCTTGGTATTTCGCATCAGCACCACGATATCCCTGTATTCAACAGGTCTGTTCATTTGAATTGTCTTGTCAAAAACCTCCATTTTTGACTCTATCATTTCTCTAATCCGCTTTGCCGCAATATTCCCTTCTATCTCGTATTTTGAAAGCGAGTCTTCACCTTCCTGAGCCTCACTGTTGCTGCAAGCAATATGAAATTCAGGCAACAACATATCTTTATCGGGATTTTCGGGGTATTGTGCACCGCGAATAAGGTATTCTTCGTCGGTATAATCCACATCACCCACTTCAAGTCCCATAACCGTTTTAAAAATAAAGTTTACCGAATCTACAACCTCATCACGACTGCGGAAGTTTTTAAACAACCTTATAAGATGCCCCGCACCGCCATCTTCGTCATAATCATAATACTTGTCCGAAAAAAGTTTGGGTACTGCATTACGGAAAGTATAAATACTTTGTTTCAGGTCGCCAACCATAAAGATATTGTTGTTTTCTTTTGAAACCGCCCTGAATATAGTATCCTGAATATGGTTTGTATCCTGATATTCGTCAATCAATATTTCACGATAATGTTTGCTTAAGCCTTGTGCAACCGCTGTCTTGTTGCCACATTTATCCACCAATAGTCCAAGCGCCTCGTGTTCCAGGTCCGAAAAATCCAGAAAGTTCTTTTCGCGTTTTTTCTTTGTGTAACTTCGGTTGCAAATCAGAACTATATTTTTAAGAGTTCTCAGCACAGGGTATGTATTCTTTATTCTTTCTATCGCATCTTCTTGGGGAATTCGATACAAAGTTTTAAGGTCCTTTATCTGTTCTGTCGCAAGTTGTCTGAGTGCTTTTACCTTGCCTTGTGCCGCAGCAACTTCGCCCTCTGCTTTGCGTGTGCCACCCGTCAGTCGGGCGAATTCCAGATGGCTTAGTTCCTCCCTCACCGAGGAATAACTGTCCATATTCATATGTTCAAATGTGCGTTTTACATTTGCTTCTTCCTCGTCAAAAAACGCCATATACGGATGGTCATCGCCCAATCTAAGGCTGATTTCGTTTTTGATATCACGGTAAATATCTATCACTTCATAATGGCTTTGCTCGGTCCTTGCCCTAAGCCATTTTTGCCAAACAGATCCGTCAATCAAGCCTGATTGCTGTATCTTTTTAAATTCCCTGACTGCCTCATTCAGCCACTTTACAGGGAATGCCATACTCTTGCTGAAATTAAGAAGCGAAAGCACTGTTTCGCGAAGACCCATGTCGTTTTTTATACCGCCATAACCCATAACCAGTCCGGCAATTGACGGGTCCTTGTCTATTTTGCCGTAAAACCGCTCTAAAACGCCATCAAGCGTAGCTGAAAGCAGCATTTTATTCTCTGTTTCTGAAATGAGTGAAAAATTCACAGGCAAATCCGTCATATGTATATTGTTTTTGAGAAGTTGCAAGCAAAACGAATGAATTGTCGATATATTTGCCGAATGTATCAAAAGTCTTTGCTTTTTCAAATGCTCGTCTTCAGGATTTTGGGCAAGTGCCTTGCCAATAGCGTCAAGGATTTTTTCACGCATTTCTCGTGCTGCAGCATCTGTAAATGTTAAAACAAGTAATTCATTTATATTCACGGGGTCAGTTTTTCTGCTGATTAGTTCAATTATCCTTTGCACCAAAACCGCAGTTTTGCCCGAGCCTGCTGCAGCTGCAAGCAAAATATTTTCGCCACTGTATTCAATTGCTTCGCGTTGTTCATCAGTCCATACCACAGCAAGTTCACCCCTTTTTTATCCTTTTTAAAATATCTGTTTGTCGACTTTAATTACTTTCCCATTCAAATACTCAAGTTCCCCCGCGGATGACTTGAAATTAAACTTTATTTTGTAAGCCCTGAGCATCTGGAAATCATTTTTTCCGTTCTTTTTCGCCCCATACTTCACATCTCCAACAAGCGGATGCCCAATACTTGCAAAGCTTGCCCTTATCTGATGGGTTCTGCCGGTTACAAGCCTCACTTCAACTGTGCCGTCATCATCAAGCACGCGGTAATAGGTCAAACATTCCTTTGAGCCATCTATCTGCGTTTTATAAAAATAAACCTTTCGTTCACTCTCGTTTTTCTTTGTATACCCCTCGATTTTACCTTCTCTGGGATATGGAACCCCCTCAACTTTGCACAGATATAACTTGTCAATCTCGTGGCTTTTCAATTTTTCGTTTATAATTCTAAGTGCCACAGCATTCTTTGCCGCAATCACCAACCCCGAGGTGTTTTTGTCAATGCGGTTGCAAAAAGCAGGTGCAAAGGTATTTTCCTTTTTGGGGTCATACTCGCCCTTTTGGTAAAGGTAAAAAATAACCCGTTCCAAAAGGCAGCCGTCTTCGCCGTGAACGGCTATCCCCGATGGTTTGTCCGCAACCAGAATATTTTCGTCTTCATACACAACTACGGGCAGCGTGCTCTTTTTTATTTCGTTATCATTATCCTTAAAAAACTCGTCATTGATGTAAAGTTCAAGTATATCGCCCTCTTTAAGCATATACGAAATTTCTTGCTTCTTCCCGTTGACCTTGACCCGTTTCTTCCGCAGCCATTTGTATATCATCCCCATAGACGCATCACAAAGCAGCTTAGACAGAAACTTGTCAAGCCGCTGACCCGCGTCATTGTGCCCTGCAACAAACCTTTTCATAAAAAATCAATCCTTTGTTTTTTGCTTTAGGTAAACCACCAAAACTGCTATATCCGCCGGTGATACGCCTGAAATTCTTGACGCCTGACCGATTGAATGTGGCTTTAACTTTTCAAGCTTTTGTCGTGCTTCAATTCGCAATCCACCTATTTCTCCATAGTCTATATCCTGAGGAATTTTTTTGTTTTCCATCTTTTTAAACTTATTTGCCTGGGCGATCTGTCGGTTTATATATCCCTCGTACTTGATGCTTATTTCAACCTGTTCCTTAACATCATTAGGAAGTATCGGTCTGTTCGAATCGATTTCTGCCATATCCTCATAGGTTATCTCCGGGCGTTTAAGCATATCGTGCGCATGAAGGCCTGTGCTTATGGGTGTTGCTGAATGCCTGGTTAAAAATTCGTTTATTTCTTCACTGGGCGGATAAATTATTTTGCTTAATCTTTCAACCTCTGCATCTATCAACCGCTTTTTTTCCAAGAATCGTTCATATCGTTCCTTTGAAATAAGTCCTATATCATATCCAAATTTTGTGAGCCTTAAATCAGCATTGTCCTGACGCAAAATCAATCTGTATTCAGAGCGTGATGTCATCATTCTGTATGGCTCGTTGGTGCCTTTTGTAACCAAATCGTCTATGAGTGTGCCAATATATGCGTCGCTTCGGTCAAGAATAAAGGGTTCTTTGCCCGAAAGCTTGAGTGCCGCATTGATGCCTGCCATAAGGCCTTGTGCCGCAGCCTCCTCGTAGCCTGAAGTTCCGTTAAACTGCCCTGCCCCGTACAGTCCCGGAATATTTTTAAATTCAAGAGTTGCTTTTAACTGTAACGGATTACAGCAATCATATTCAATCGCATAGGCATTGCGTGTTACCTGAGCATTTTCAAGTCCGGGAAGGGTCTTCAGCATTTGCAGTTGAACTTCCTCGGGCAAACTGCTGGAAAATCCCTGAATGTACATTTCTTCGGTGTCTTCGCCCATAGGCTCAATAAACAACTGGTGTCGTTCCTTATCACGAAATCTCATAATTTTGTCTTCAATGGATGGGCAATACCTTGGTCCTATACCCTTTATATCACCACCATACAGTGGCGAGCGATGAATGTTGTCCATAATAACCTGATGGGTTTTGGCATTTGTGTATGTTACAAAACAACTTACTGTGTTTTCTAATTTTTCTTCTGTTTCAAAGGAGAATGGTGTTATTTCTTCATCGCCTTGTTGTTCTTCAAGACTTGAAAAATCTATAGACCGGCGATTTACTCTTGGCGGGGTACCTGTTTTGAACCGTACAAGTTCAACCCCTATATCTCGCAGGTTCTGTGAAAGCTCGGTCGCGGGGAACACCCCGTCAGGTCCGCTTTCCTGACTGAACTCCCCAATGATAATTCTTGACTTCAGGTATGTCCCTGTACAAATAATAACCGCCTTGCACAGGTACTTTGCACCCATTCGGGTTTCTACCGATTCTACCTCGCCCAAAGAATTAAGATTGACCTTTACAATTTCGCCTTGCTTCAAATGAAGGTTGTTGCAACATTCTATGCGATGTTTCATTTCATTTTGATAGGCTCTGCGGTCAATTTGGGCACGAAGCGAATAAACCGCAGGGCCTTTGCCTCGGTTGAGCA
>JAZNAJ010000120.1:0-1922 GCA_045586445.1 Clostridia bacterium
AATAATATCAAAGAAAGGGGAATGAGTTATGAATCTGCGAGGTAAAACTTTTCATTATAAATATCGAAATTGGAAAGTTGTTGGCTATGATGATACCAGTGGCCTGTGGATTTGCAGAGCCTCTGATGCTTTTGATTATCAGTATTTCAGCGAAGAAATTATTTTAGGGGTTGACAAATAACCCCCTTTGTGCTATAATAATATCAAAGAAAGGGGAATGAATAAAATGTTCAAACAAATTTTTGGATACTCTATCCAACAGGCAAGCGAAGATACCTTGCTTCAAATGATGTTCTTGCCCCATGATGACTACATTTCTCATACTTTGATTGCGGAAGCAATCATAGAAAAGGAGCGAAGAATCAATGAAGATGTTTAGTGTTAACGGCACAATTAAATGCGGACATCGGCTTTTCAATCTTGAAAAGTTTATCATTGCCCATAATGAAACCGAAGCCGCCGCAATTTATAAAGCAAGCCGCCCTGATGCTAAATTCGTTAAAACGACCTACCGCCACGACGTGGGAAGATACAATGCTAAAGGTATCTTTCGCAATGATATTTTAACAAGAAACGAGGAAGAATAAAAATGAAAAATAACAAATTTACCGCAGAGACTCCCTATTGCGGCACAGAACACGAAGAATATCAAGCCTTCGACAATGAACCAACAGAAGCAGAACTGAATGAAATAGCCGACGAAATTTGCGCAGACAATGCCGCAAGTTTTGAGTATCTTATTTCTGGATGGGATGAAGAACCCACCGAAGAAGAAAAAGAAAACTATTACGCAGACTGCTGTTGCACTTGGATTGAAGTTACCAAGGAAGAATATCTTGAAAATAATTAAAAAGAGGGGTTGACAAACCCCTCTTTCTGTGTTATAATAAAGACACAAAAGGAAAGGGGAATAAATCAATGAAAGAAAAGCTTCTGAAAATTATTCGTGAACATCCTGGTCTGCGGAAGAGAGAAATTGCAAGCTATCTCAACTGCCATCACTTCACACTTATCACCACTCTGCACGAGATGGAAGAAGATGGTCTGGTGCGGACTGTCTATCATCACGATTCCGCACAGATGGAATTCTATGATAAATACTTCATCACCGATGAGGGCGCGCAGTATTTAATTTTGATGGAATTGTAAAAAAGGGGTTGACAAACAACCCCAACTGTGATATAATGTAATTACCAAAAGGAAAGGAAATGATAACAATGAAAGCAAACTCTATATATAATCTGCCCACTCTGGAGAAGTTCACTAATAGTGAACGCGCAAACTTCGCCGCGTCTTGGGAAACTCCCGTCTATAAGATGGCCACCTACCTGTTTGCGGCTGTCGACGGCCATCCTTACTGCTCTCTTCTGGACAGAGCAAAACTCCTGCGACTGGTGTTTGCCACCGAGGGCAACCCCTTTTATGCGGCTGATGTAATCGGCGCAAGCGAGAAACTGGGTGGATGGATGACTGGTCTGTCTATCTATGGCATCGTCCGCGCGACTGGCAACAGACGAGAAGAGATGATTCCTCTTCCTAGCGGTCTGTATCGCAAGGTTGAAGCGCAGGAGTGGACGCTTGCTTACCCGATTGCTGACCTGCGGAATGCATACGATGAAATCAAGATGTTCATTGTTGACCGACTGTAAAAAAAATAATCTCGGGGATTGACAAATCCCTGAGAGTATGCTATAATACAAGTACCAAATAAAAGAAAGGAAGTAAAAACTATGGGACATTTTCTGACGCTAGTAATTGTTTTGGCTCTGGACTTTCTGGCAACAGCAGGACTTCTGTGGGTCATCTTCTGGGCACTCGGCGCACTTGGTGTGGTTCTGGCGGCTCCCTTCATCTGGTCGTGGGGTCTGAGTTTCTTCATCTGGATTATCATCAAGTGTTTGAAGTTGCTCTTCTAAAAATTG
>JAZNAJ010000121.1:0-2239 GCA_045586445.1 Clostridia bacterium
GCATCGTCAATGTAAGTAGCCCACGAAACATCGCCGGGGATAATAACCAAATCGTCTTTTGAAACAACCTTGTTCCAGTTTTCCCTTATTTTTTCAGTATAGTCGCCCCAGGCATCACCGAAGACATCCATAGGCTTGTCTGTCCCAAAAGAAAGATGCAAATCCCCCAAAGCATAAATCGCCACAAATTACCACCTCCGCTTATCCAAAAACTCGGCTCACCAATTTTAGTGAGCCGAAACCTTTGTTAATCCTTAATGAAATTTTTTACTGTTGCAAGCAGCTCGTCTTTGCCGCAAACCCCAACAAACCGTTTTTCTGCGTTCTTGAGTGCGCTAAGTGATGCCGGAATTTCCATCTGTGATACCTGTGCCAACAAATCAAGCAGTTCAAAATCATCCAGACCATTTGCTTCATTCTCTTTGCCTAATGCAGATAAAACACTTTGGTTGAATTTGAACGGACTTGCAGTAGAAACAATAACAGTTGGTGTATTATCCTTTGTTTCTGCCTTGTACTGGCCATAAACATCAACCGCAACCGCAGTATGTGTATCAATGGTATATCCGTATTTTTCTTTTGTTTTGTATATACATTCTTTTGTGAAGTAATCATCACAGCAGCCTGCCCAAAATACCTTGTTAAGTTTTTTCTTGATGTCTGCAGTAACGCGGTAAACACCCTTTTCAGACAAATCTTTCATCCACTTTGAAACCTTTTTGTCATCATTTCCGCACAGGTCAAATAACAATCTTTCAAGATTGCTTGAAATCAAAATATCCATTGATGGAGAAATTGTTGTGTGGAATTCACGATTTTTATTATACTCGCCCGTCTTAATAAACTCGGTCAAAACATTATTGGAGTTGGAAGCACAAATCAGGCGTTTTATCGGAACACCCATCTTCATAGCATAGTAAGCAGCCAAAATATTACCGAAGTTACCTGTGGGTACGCAGACATTTATCTTGTTTCCAAGTTCAACCTCGCCATTGGCAACCATATCGCAATATGCAGATACATAGTACACAATCTGTGGAACGAGTCTGCCCCAGTTGATAGAGTTTGCCGAGGACATAACGCAATTGTTCTCCAGAAATGCTTTGTTTGCAGAGTCATCGGTAAAAATTGTTTTAACACCGGATTGAGCATCGTCAAAATTGCCTCTTATGCCCGAAACAAAGACATTTTTCCCTTCCTGAGTAATCATCTGCAGCTTTTGGATATCACTTACACCTTCACTTGGGTAAAATACTATTATCTTGGTACCCTCTACATCGCTGAAGCCTTCCAAGGCTGCTTTCCCTGTATCGCCTGAGGTAGCAACCAAGATAACAACAGTCTTATCCTCGCCCGTCTTTTTCATTGCCTTTGTTAAAAAATGCGGCAAAATTTGAAGTGCCATATCTTTGAAAGCACAGGTAGGCCCATGCCAAAGTTCCAAAATATTCGTGCCTTTTTCCAAATTAACAAGAGGAGCAGGGCTTTCTGTGGAGAATTTACCTCCACCATATGCAGATTCAGCACAATCCCTGAGTTCACCAACCAAAAAATCAGTCAAATATTTTTTTAATACGAAAACCGCTCTTTCGGTGTACTTCATCCCCACCATCTTCTTCAAATCAACCAAAGTAAGGCTTGGAATTTCAGTTGGTACAAAAAGACCGCCTTCTTCTGACAAACCTTTTTTTATGGCAACTGCAGACTTTACACTGAGCGCCTTATTACGCGTACTTATATACTGCATCACAATCAAATCCTTTCTACAGTAATTTTATTTAATACACAGAAAGGAGCAAAGCCGATTATCCGTCGGCCGAGCTCCCTTCCATACCAATTATCTTGGTATAACGAATACTGATTTTGTGTTAAGCGATGTACTTTTTAACTAAGTCAGTTGCCTCTGCCACATCTGCACTCACCATCATTGTAAACGATACATCAAATTGCTCTCCAAGTTTTTCAAGAGCAACTATCAATTTGTCAATGTTTGTCATATCAGCTGAGGGAACACTTTTGAATACACTGTCAATAAATATATGTGTAACATCAAAATCCTGAGCAATAATGCCACAGAGCAAACCTACAAACATATCAAAATTCTTTATATCGAAATTCTCAGTATTGACCATTCTTGCACTTCTGTCGATATCGTGCATAAGACGATTGCCTTCTGTAATACAAACAACATTTCCCTTTTCCAACGAGATTGCATTGTTTACATCATCGATAATCTTTT
>JAZNAJ010000122.1:0-5575 GCA_045586445.1 Clostridia bacterium
ATAAATCGAAATTTCTGTCGAGTGTTCTGCGTCGTCTTTTGTTTTTCTTGTAATCCTGTCCTTAATGCCGCAGCCTGTACACGAAATAATCAACGCAAGTATAATAATTGCGCCAAGTAATCTTTTCACCATAGTTCTCATATTCTTCCATCCTTAAGCATTATACACGCACCCATTCGTCCCGTGTTTTTTCCGTGGGTTCTGTATGAATACAATATATCGCTTCGGCACATTGTACACATACCCAACACATCTATATTTTGTGGAATCAATCCTGATTTTAGCAGTATCTCCTTATTTGCCTGCCACAAATCGACTTTGAACTTCCCGTTATATTGTCTTTCCTTTAAATGGTCAGCAAAGTGTTCGGCGACTTCCTCACCTGTTTCAAAACAACATTTGCCTATTGACGGACCGATTGCCGCCTTTATTTTTTCAGGAACAGCCCCGAAATCCCTTGTCATAATGTCTACTGCATTTTTTACAATTTTGCAGACAGTACCTCTCCAGCCCGAATGCACCGCTGCAACAACACCGCTGTCTTCTTCGGCAAGAAGTATCGGTACACAATCCGCATAAAAGACCAATACGGGCACCCCCACGCAGTTTGTGACAAGACCATCCGCCTCAAATGTGTCACCAATCCGACTGACTCCGCACCCGCATTCCTCTTCGGAAATAACCCGTATATCCGTTGAATGAGTCTGTTTTGCCGCCGTTATTTTTGAATAATCCAATTTGAAATCGCTGGCTATCTGCCTGTAGTTTTTTTCAACATTTTGGGGGTTATCCCCCACCCTGAAGCCTAAATTGAGTCCGCCTATCTCCCCATCACTAAACCCACCGCATTTGGTGGTGAAGAAGTGAGTTATCTTTGGCATTTTGCCTATTAATTCACTCTTAAAATATACTCTGTCTGCTATATTTTCAGTTATCATAGCTATCTCCGTTTAGATTTGTTTTGACGGGAAATACAATCTTTCCACTGATTTCACCTTTTTGGCATTCTCATCATAATCGAATATAACGCCCGAAAACCATACCTCGCCCTCTGCTTTTTCAAAACGGAACTTCTTTCGGGTATAGTACATATCCATAATTATTTCTTTTTTAACGCCAAGCACCGAATCACGAACTCCCGTCATCCCTAAATCGGTTATATACGCCGTGCCATTTGGCAAAATCTGTTCATCAGCCGTTTGAACATGGGTATGTGTCCCAAAAATTATATCGACTTTGCCATCAAAATAATTTGCAAAAGCCAATTTTTCGCTTGTGGTTTCGGCATGGAAGTCAATAATTTTTATATCTGCCCCATCGCCAATCTCAACAAGCATTTTTTCGGTAGCCCTGAACGGGCAATCTAAAGGCTCCATATTAATTCTGCCCATAACATTTAAAACAGCAACTTTAATATAACCCACATCGTCTATATAATAGCCCATGCCCTCGGTTTCGGGCGGGTAATTGCCAGGCCTTATTACCTGTGGAATATCACACAAAACATCGCGGTACTCCTTATTTGCAAAAGTATGATTGCCCAAGGTGATAACATCCACCCCGGCACGGATAGTTGCGTTTGCAATATCCGTTGTTATACCATTTGTGTTTGCCGAATTTTCGCCGTTTGCCACACAATAATCAATTTTGTATTTATTCTTTATTCTATTCAAATTATTGTAAACAAATTCCCTTCCATCTGATGCAACAATATCGCCTACTGCAAGAATCCTCATTATCTAAATCCCTCTCATATATATTCTACCAAAAAATCGGATTAGTTTCAAAACTTATAAAAAACTATAAAAAGGCTGCAAAAGCAGCCTTTTTTTGTGGGAGCAATAGGCTCCTTATTTAGCATATTCAACTGTTCGCATTTCACGAATAACATTAACCTTGATTTGACCGGGGTATTCCATTGTGCTTTCAATCTTCTTGACAATATCCTTTGCCAAAAGGATTGTTTCATCATCGTTAACCTTGTCCGGCTTAACCATAATTCTTATTTCGCGACCTGCCTGAATTGCAAATGACTTATCGACACCGCCAAATGAATTAGCAATTTCCTCAAGTGCCTCAAGGCGCTTGATATATGATTCAACATTCTCGCGTCTTGCACCTGTTCGTGCAGCCGAAATTGTATCTGCTGCCTGAACCAGACAAGCTACGCAAGAGTTGGGTTCAACATCGCCGTGATGTGCCATAATGGCATGAACAACTTTTTCATTTTCTTTATACTTCTTGGCAACATCCGCACCGATTGTAACATGCGAACCCTCAACCTCGTGGTCAATTGCCTTACCTATATCATGGAGAAGTCCGGCACGCTTTGCAAGAGCAACATCTGTGCCAAGTTCCGCAGCCATAAGTCCCGCCAGGTGTGAAACCTCGATAGAATGTTTCAGTACATTCTGTCCATAACTGGTACGATACTTAAGTCTTCCCAAAAGCTTAATTATTTCGGGGTGCAAGCCATGAACACCTGTGTCAAATGTAGCTTGTTCGCCCTCGCGCTTGATAATTGTTTCAACTTCTTTTCTTGCCTTTTCTACGGTTTCTTCAATCCTGCCCGGATGAATTCGTCCATCAACGATAAGTTTTTCCAAAGAAAGCCTTGCAATTTCTCTTCTTACCGGGTCAAAGCCTGACAAGATAACTGCCTCAGGCGTATCATCAATTATAAGGTCTACACCTGTAAGGGTTTCAATCGAGCGGATATTTCTGCCTTCACGACCGATAATTCTGCCCTTCATTTCATCGTTGGGAAGCTGCACAACCGAAACAGTGGTCTCGGCAACATGGTCAGCCGCGCAACGCTGAATTGCACCTGTTATGATATTTCTCGCCTTTGCTTCAGCTTCTTCTTTTGCCTGATCCTCAATGCTCTTTACCAAGAGAGCCGCATCGTGTCTGGAATCAATTTCAACCTGCTTGAGTATAATATCCTTTGCCTCAGCTGCCGTAAGTTCTGCAACCTTTTCAAGCTGCGACATCTGAAGTTTCTTTACTCTTTCAACTTCTTCCTTGATTTCATCCAACTCAGCAATCTTGTTTTGAATTTGTTCTTCCTTTTTTTCAAGCACCTGAGTCTTTTTGTCGATAGTATCTTCTTTTTGCTGAATTCTGCGTTCCTGACGCTGAATTTCGTTTCTTCTTTCTTTTATTTCCTTATCAAGTTCGTTGCGTTCTTTATGTATCTCTTCTTTTGCTTCCAAAAGTTTTTCTTTTTTTGTATTTTCTGCATCTTTTACTGCTTTTGATTTTGCACTTTCAATAATCCTTTTTGCTTCTTCTTCGGCACTATTTATCTTTGTTTCGGCAATTTTGCGACGATAAGAATAACCATATTTAAACGCTGCAAACACAACAATAATCAAAGCGATAACAATACCTGCGAAGACTGCAACCTGTAATCCGTCTATATCTGACACCTCCCAATAAATTATTTGACGATTAAATCATAGAATTATACCAAAAATCGGTTTATAACGCTTAAATTCGTAGCGTAGTAGCTTTGCAAAGAAATACATTATAAAGAACTTTATATATAAGTTTTGCTGATTGTGCCACACCAAAGTTGCTTATTCAACACAACATTATATATGTTATAATTTTAATAAATTTATGTCAATTTGTCAAGTGGTTTTTGAACAAACTTGTGCATTTTGCATTATTTTTTAAAAAAAGTGTTGACAAAATATTTCTGTAGTTGTATAATACTCGTAATTTGAATATCACAAAACAACTATGACGAAGACGGTCGGATTACAAATCCTTGAGAGAGGTGGCGGTTGCTGCGAGCCATCGGTGAAGTTTTCCAATGACCCATCACTTCCGAGTTGGGGGACCGAAAGTTACCCACAAGTAGACTCCCTCCGTAATTGCCGCGTTAAGGCAAAGGGCTTGATAGAGCCTGCAAAGTGGCGGAATTTTTTCCGCAATTTGAGTGGTACCGCGAGTTGTATGACCCGTCTCAAAGCTGAGAGGGGTCTTTTTTTGTGAGATTCTCCACATGAAAGGAGTAGAAGTAATATGGATTACACATTAAAAGAGGTTGCCGGCAGAATAAAGGATCTGCGCGAAGCAAAAGGCTATTCTCAAGAGGAACTTGCCAAGCTAACCGGTGTTTCATTTGAGGATTACAAAGTTTTAGAGGAGGGTGAAACCGACTTCAGTTTTACCTTTATCTACAAATGCGCAAAGGCGTGTAATGTTGAGGTTGTCGATATCTTGGAGGGAACAAGTTCAACCCTGACCTCCTTTGCAATTACGCGTAAAGGCGAGGGACTCCCTATAAAACGCACCCACGGTTTTGTATACGACAATCTTGCTCCCAAGTTCAAGGGCAAGCTTGCTGAACCTTTTTTTGTAAAAGCTCCGTATATCCCTGAAGAGCAGGATGCCCCCATCAAGCTGAGTTCACATAACGGGCAGGAGTTCGATGTGATTGTAAAGGGTTCTTTGAAGGTGCAGGTTGGTGACCACACAGATATTTTGCACGAAGGGGACTCTATATTTTACAACAGTATAATCCCCCACGGTATGATTGCCGTGAGCGAGGGCGGTTGTGAGTTCCATGCTGTGGTGCTGAATCCCCAGGATGGTCAGTTCAGCGAAGAATACCCCGAAGCCCCCGTTGTTGAAGCGCAATCTGTCAAGGAAATCCAAACTTCAACCGAAACTGTTGCCGACAAATTTATCGAAACAACCGTGGATAAGCACGGAGTCTTTAATGGAATAACCTTTAAAAATGACGATAGTTTCAACTTTGCTTTTGACTGCGTTGATGCTATCGCAAAGAAGACTCCGGATAAACTTGCCATGATGTGGGTTTCAAATGACAAAAATGACCGTGCATTTACATTTAAGGATATGAAAAAATATTCCGCCAAGACGGCAAATTATTTTGAATCCCTGGGTATAAAACGCGGCGATACTGTAATGCTGGTTTTGAAAAGACATTACCAATTCTGGTTTTCAATGTTGGCTCTTCACAAAATAGGTGCTATAGCAATTCCGGCAACCAATCAGCTTCTTGAACACGATTTTGAGTACAGATATAAGGCAGCAAATGTAAAAGCAATCGTATGCACTGCCGATGGGGATGTTGCACTTGAAGCCGAAAAGGCTGCAAAGGCATATCCTGATATGTTAAAGATTATGGTTGGCGGAAAACGCGACAATTGGCACGATTTTGACGAAGAAATAGAGCGTTTTAGCAGTTCTTACAAGCGTACTGAAAATTCCCCCTGTGGCAATGACACAATGCTTATGCTGTTTACTTCAGGAACTTCAGGATATCCAAGAATTGCTGCTCATTCATACAAATATGCTCTTGGGCACTATCCAACCGCAAAGTTCTGGCATAATGTTGATCCCAATGGTCTGCACTTTACCATTTCTGACACAGGTTGGGGCAAGGCTCTTTGGGGCAAACTTTATGGTCAATGGCTTTGCGAGGCGGCAATCTTCACCTATGACTTTGACAGATTCCATCCCGACGATATTCTGCCAATGTTCAAGAAGTATAACATAACCACTTTTTGTGCACCCCCTACCATGTACAGATTCTTCA
>JAZNAJ010000123.1:0-1696 GCA_045586445.1 Clostridia bacterium
ATGGCCCGATCCGACTTCCAAACAATCCCTTTTTATAGGTCTTACTATATATTGCCCGACAATGAGGACAGCGGTTATGGTCCAAAATCCTCATAAGGTCTACGGCGGTAGTATTCCCTTTTTGAAGGGCTTTTTTCAGCCATTCGTAGCCCTCTGCATTCTCCGCGCAGGTAGCACCGTATCCCGTCATCAGCATTCCGATTTGCAGGGCAACCTTTTCGTCGCCGCTTTCGTTAATGAAATAGTTACCGCCGGTGAGATATGAATAATCATAACCCATCTTAAAGCGCTTCATCTTCATTTCGTCCCATTCAAGACCGCCATACCATTCGTGAGCCATATATGCACTCCAACCGGGGCACTTGTAAGCTGTTGCTGCACCACGGGTATAAGCTGTTGCGATTTCAACATCCCCGGGCCAGATTTCCATTGCGGGGAAGGTAATGCCACCCTCGCAGTTGTATGTAACCATAGCGGTTGACTCGATAATACTAGTCTTTAGAATACCGCCCTTGCTGTTGCCCCTGGCATATTCTTTTACACGGTTAACATATATATCCTTTGCCTGCTGTAAATCCTCATAAACACCTATAGCTCCATCAGCATAGCCCGAGCCCTTGCAGGAGAAGGATGAGCCTGTTTCACCAAGGTAATAGCCAATGAAATAATCACCCCCAATTTCCTTCATTTTCTTTGCAGTTTCCTCCGTAAAGCCTATTTCTCTTCTGTTACCGCCGCCGCTGCCAAAATAAAAATACATCTTTTTGTCGGTAAGGAACTTTGCCCATTCGATAAAAGTTTCCTGTGGGAATGGCGAGCCCAACTCGTCGCGTTTATCACATATATTGGTAGAAATGCCAACATAGTTCATACCGTCACGGTATTTCTGTTCAAATACCTTATAAAATTCCTCATTGCTTAAAGTGTATTCGCCGATACGAAAACCGTTTAAAATCAATTCTCTTTTCATTTTGATACCCCCTGCTTTTTTTCAGCGTTGCCACAAATATTGACAATATATTTGAAGGATATCAGCAAATCCCATTAAAATCAATGTATAATATATTTAAAGATATGGATATTTTATTAACTTTAAATATCACAAAATAAACGCACTGCGCTTTTTAAACTCTCCCGGACTTTGATTGAATTTCTCTTTAAATCTTCTTGAAAAATGAAATCTGTCATAAAATCCCAATTGGGCGCTGATTTCATCTATGGAATGATGCTTGTCGCCCAAAAGTTTTTTTGCCTTTATAACCACCATATCTTCAATATACTTACCAATAGGCATATTCATTTCCTTTTTAAATATATTCCTCAGTTTACTTTCAGAAATAAACAGATATTCCGCAATTTCTGCTGCCTTGAGATTTATTTTTAAATTCTTGTGTATATATTCAAAAGTTTCTTTTACCACATCTGAATACTGCTTTATGGGCCTTTCTTCAAAGTTATATACCTCTTGAAATTCCATAATTGTACTAAGCAGCAGCATTTTTAATTTTAAAACATCCTGATAGCTTTTGGGTTTGTGAGCCTCTAAAATTGAATAATAAAGGCTCTCTTCAAAGGGCAAAACGCATATTTGATTTATATTGGAAAACAAATCGTAGTTATCCGGGGTTTTAACCGATAGGTGAAAGAATATTTTTTCTAAGGATGTACACCCATAATCAATCGTACATTCAGCCGG
>JAZNAJ010000124.1:0-2496 GCA_045586445.1 Clostridia bacterium
AATTCTCCGTGAAGAATTTGATATTTGCGGACTTGCAACCAAGGTTTGGCAGTATTTTATTGCTGTTCCCGACTTTACAAGTGTTGGTGTTAAAAACGACAAGCGTTACGAAGGTTGGCCGGCAATTATTCGTGCGGTTAACACAACTGACGCAATGACAGCTACTATCGAAGAAATTCCATACGAAGTTCTTCATAAGATTACAGCTCGTATTACAGCCGAGGTTGACGGCATTAATCGTGTCCTCTTAGACCTTACACCCAAGCCCATCGGCACAATTGAGTGGGAATAAAAGCTGACCTTTTAAAACTAAATAGCAAAAAAATCCGAACCATGTACCGGTTGGTAAGTGGTTCGGATTTTTATTGTTTGTCAAAAAAGATTTTATACAGTGCTTCGTTTATTTTCCCTTGGGTGCGAGCTCTTGTAAACATCCTTGAGATGATTTTTTACAACTTGTGCATAAACCTGAGTCGATGAAATATCTGTATGCCCAAGCATTTCCTGAATAGATTTAAGGTCTGCACCATTTTCAAGCAAATGCGTCGCAAACGAGTGTCTTAGTGTATGTGGAGTTATCACCTTTGATATATTAGCAGAAACCGCATATTGCTTTATTATCTTCCAAAATCCTTGTCTGGTCATTTTTCCGCCATTGCAATTGACAAAGAGGGTGTCCTCCTTCGTATTTGCCTTAAGCATATAACTTCTTGCACCTTCTATGTAATCCTTGATTGCCCTTTTTGCAATAGAATAAACAGGGATAACTCTGAGCTTGCTGCCGTGATTACAGTTTATGTAGCCAATATCCATATCAACATCACTAAGTTTCAGGTCAATCATCTCGCTTACTCTCATACCTGTAGCATAAAGAAGCTCAAGCATAGCCTTGTCGCGACAGCCTTTTAGGTCGGTTACATCAGGCTGACCGAGAAGTCTTTCTATTTCCTCATTGGTAAGGACTTCCGGAAGTTTCTTTTCAATTTTAAAAGAACGCAACTGAGCAGTTGGGTCAACCGCCACCACTCCCTCGTTTTGCAGATATCGATAAAACGAGCGTATAGACGCCAGATTTCTTGACACGGTAGATGATGACTTTCCCATTTTTTGAAGATTCATTAAATAATCAAGGACAGTTGTCTTATTTGTTTTTTCAAGTTTGATTTTTTTATCTTCCAAATGCGAAATATACTTATCGATATCCCGTTTGTATGAAAGAAAGGTATTTTCTGATGTTTTTTTAACCTTAACAAGAAATTCAAAATATTTTTCTGATGTAGCCTTCATAATTTTTTCCTTCTTTACATATTTGTCCAAAACGAACAAATGGGTTTTAATACACTTGGCATAATATATCCGTCAATCAAAGCTATAACTAAAGACACTGCTATCATTATCAACAAACAGACCAAGTTTTTTATATACATATCATTCCTCACCTTAGGCAAAGAACCTCTACTTTTTATTTTCCCTGCTGAAACAGCAAAATTTATACTAAAAATTGAATACAAAACCAAAGCAGGAACAACGACAAGCAATTGCGGCATCGATGACAGAAAGGCAAGTAATGTCCCTTTAAAGCCGAATATATGTACAAATAAAGCAGTTGAAAATCCAATCTTATAGCCTTTAAAACCAATTTGTAATACACAAAGCGGCAAAAATCCTGCCCAAAGCCCAAAAAGCCAAATAAACAAGACGACTTTTATGTTGTTATAGGCAGAAAATTTAAAAACCTCTGCTGCGTCAACAGATTGCAAATTATATGCTGAAACAAAATTGTTTATATATTCTTCAGTTGCCTTTGAATTTTCTTCACTGATATACATCGAAAAGATTGAGCCCACTGCAATTCCCGCAATCAAGCTGAAACAGACAACAAAAATCTGCCATTTGTTGTCTGTCATGAACTTTAATATTTGTCGCTTGATATGTAATTTTTTCATTTTTCTTCCCCCTTAGTAAATATCGGAAAACTTGTCCCGCCTTCTTTACTAAGGTATGAAGTATTTTTCTGATTTATGAACTTAATTCTTGGACATTTCATCAGCTCGTGCAATGCACGCATCTATTGCATTTGAAATAGCGGTGCCAAAACCACTTCTTTCAAGCTCTGAAACAGCCGCAATTGTAGTTCCTCCGGGCGAACATACTGCATCCTTAAGTACAGATGGATGTGTTTTTGTTACAAGCACCATCTTGGCCGCCCCTTCTACTGCCTTTGCAGCAAGTTCCAGGCTGACCGCCTTGGGTATACCATACCTTACTCCGCAATCTGCCATGGCATCAATCAGCATATAAACATATGCAGGGCTGCTTCCGTGCAGTGCAGTTGCAGCATTTATATATTTTTCCTCCAAAATCAGGGCATTACCCGAGCAGGAAAAAACTTTTTGCACCGTATCAGCCTCATCGGTCAAAATGTTTTTATTAGACGCCAAAACAGTCATTCCACAACCTACCTGTGCAGGAGTGTTTGGCATTGCCCTAACTATT
>JAZNAJ010000125.1:0-4649 GCA_045586445.1 Clostridia bacterium
GTTCATGACGATAAGCAAAAAGACGATATTTGCTGGTGGACCAACGGGTTTTGGGGTGCACTTATGATGCTTATGTATATGGGTACAAAAAACGAGCAATACCTTAAAACCGAGCGCCACGCTATGGATATTATGGACAAGGCTCTTATGAGTTTTGATGGACTTCATCACGATGTTGGGTTTATGTGGAACATATCATCGGGTGTTGATTACAGACTGACAGGTGACTTGAAACAAAAAAACAGATTTCTGATTGCAGCAAATCATCTTATGGGCAGATTTAATGTTGATGCGGGCTTTATAAGGGCTTGGAATGGTGACAAAAAAGGATGGGCAATCATTGATTGTATGATGAACATACCCCTTTTGTATCGTGCTTCGGCAGAGGTTGACGACCAGAGGTTTGCAATGGTTGCAAATATCCATGCCGACAAAACTATGAAGTATCATGTAAGACCTGATGGTTCGTGCAATCATATCAATGAGTACAACCCACTTACAGGTGAGTTTGTAAAGGCACACACGGGTCAAGGTGTTGCCGAGGATTCAAGCTGGACACGAGGTCAGGCTTGGGGACTTTATGGTTTTGCACTTGCTTATCGTTATACAAAGAACGAGGCGTACTTAAATACTTCAAAAAGAATAGCAGAGTATTTTATTGATTGTGTTTCAAAAACCGATTGGTTGACACCTTGCGATTTTAAACAACCAAGCGATATCGAACTTTACGATACCACAGCAGGAGCGTGTGCGGCATGCGGACTTTTGGAACTTGCAGATTTTGTTGACGGCGACAAAAAGCAATTTTATCGTGATGCAGCGACAAAATTGCTTATGGCACTTGAAAAAGAATGTGATTGGACAGATGAAGAGGATTCCATTTTGCAAAAAGGCACAGTGGCATATTCTTTTGACCGTAATATACCCATTATTTACGGAGATTACTTCTTTGCAGAGGGAATTTACAGACTTATGGGATTTGATTCAAGTATACTTTGGTAAACGAAAGGAGAGCGGTTTTTATGAATGATAAAAAATATTTCAGACCGGCAGCGGTGCCGCTTGTTACAGTTGACCCGTTTTTAAGCATCTGGTCGTTAAGTGATAATCTTTATGATGATGTTACATATCATTGGACATCCAAAAGAAATCCAATGGCGGCAGGGGTGTTTATTGACGACAAGTTTTACAAGGTAATGGGTCATCGTTCGCCCGAAGGCATCAGGTCAACACCCAGATTTGAACCATGTATAAAGCAGATTGATTTGCAAATTACCCCTACCAGAACAACATACACCTTTGAAAACGATATTGTAAGGGTAACACTTACTTTTACAACGCCACTTCTGCTTGACAGACTTGATATTATGTCAAGACCGGCGTCTTATATTGAATACAACATAGAGGTTATTGATGGTAAGGAACACGAAATAAAGTTCTTCTTTGACATTTCAACCGAGTGCTGTGTTAATGCGTATGACTCAGAGGTAAAGGTTGTTCGCCACAAGAATTCTTTGGCTTGCGGGAATGCCGTGCAAAAGGTTTTGGCTTATGGCGACGATGCTGTTACGATGGATTGGGGTTATTTGCATCTGGCACACCCTGAAACTAAACTTTATACAGGGATATACTTTGACGAGGCAGAGGACTTAGACAAAACTTACAAGCCGTTCGAGGAGTATCCAAATATGGTGGTTAATACCGAAAAATTGAGCGGATTGATTGTTATTGCCTATGACGATGTAAAGGCAATCGAGTATTTTGGTAAGCAACTTGATGGATATTACAAAAAGTATTTCAAGGATTTTGAAACAATGCTCGAAACTGCGATAGCCGAGTATGATGAAATCAAGGAGCTTTGCAAAAACTTTGATGAAGAGCTTATGGCAGAGGCTAGGGCAATAAGTGAGGATTATGAAAAAATTGTTTCACTTGCTTATCGTCAGGCGATTGCTGCACACAAATTGATTGAAAATGACAAGGGCGAGGTAATCTTTTTGTCAAAGGAATGCTTAAGCAACGGATGTATCGGCACACTTGATGTAACATATCCGTCTATACCATTGTTCCTTAAATATAACCCTGAACTGGTTTTGGGAATGCTTCGTCCGATTATAGAATATGCCAAGAGTGATGATTGGGAATATGAATTTACTCCACATGATGTCGGCAGATATCCAATCGCAAATGGTCAGGTGTATGGTGTATTTGAGTCAAAGGGCGACAAACCGCTTCTTGACTTCCAAATGCCTGTTGAGGAATGTGGAAATATGCTCCTTTGTGTTGCGGCGACTGCTAAGGCACAAAACAGTACGGCTTTTGCAGAAGAAAATGCAGAAATTTTGACACAGTGGGCTGATTATTTGGTGAAGATAGGTTACGACCCCGAAAATCAGCTTTGCACAGATGATTTTGCAGGGCATCTTGCACACAATTGCAATCTTGGTATCAAGTCCATACTTGGTATAGCGGCATACGGACAGCTTTTTGGCAAGGAGGAATATATCCAGATTGCCAAAGATTATGCAACCAAGTGGGAAAAGGATGCCAAGTTGGCACAAGGCGGAACCAAACTTGCCTTTGATAAAGAAGATTCATGGAGTTTGAAATATAATATAGTTTGGGATAAGCTCCTTAATCTTGGTATTTTTAGTAAGAATATATTTGAGGAAGAAATCAAGCTTTATTTGTCAAAGATGAATGAGTTTGGAATTCCATTGGACAGCCGAAGTGATTACACCAAAATAGATTGGCTTTGTTGGACAACAGTGATGACAGATGACAAAAAGTATCGTGATGAGGTGTTTGAATCTATACTCAATTACATAAACCATACCACAGACCGAACTCCTATGTCTGACTGGTATCACACTATCGAGGCAAGGCAGGAGAAATTCCAAAACCGAACAGTTGTCGGTGGGTTGTTCATAAACTTATTATAATTTGTAAAAAAAATAAATTATATAAAAAAAGGAAGTGCAAAAAATGAAACAAACATTTAAAAGAACAGTTACTTCAATTTTGGCATTGGCAATGGCGTTCAGTCTTGCTGCTTGTGGTGATGGTTCCGGCAATAAGAAAGGCAAGCTCAAGCTTTCTGGCTTGAATGAATTTCCTATTGTTGAAGAACCCGCTGAATTGGACATATTTATTCCCAAGCAGTCACAGATTGCAAACCTTGAAACAAACGCTTTCACAAAGACTTATGAAGAAAAAACAGGCGTTCATATCAATTGGTTAGTTGCGTCAGGTGACACCAGACAGAATATTGGTCTTATAATTGCAAGTAATGATTTACCTGATGTGTTTTTCTCTTGCGATTTCAGCATTAATGAAGTATCTTCATACGGTAATCAGGGAATACTGATCGATTTGAAGGAATATGTTGAAAATGACATGTATAATTTCAAAAAGATTTATGACGAACGCCCTGACCTTAGAGGCGGTTACGAGTTCGACGGAAAGATTTACGGACTTCCTCGTATTGAGGAAATGACATCTCAGAAAAGCAATAACAAAGCTTGGGTGTATCAGCCTTGGCTTGACAAACTCGGTCTGGAAAAGCCAACAACAACTGAAGAATTTTATCAGATGCTTAAAGCTTTCAAAGAGCAAGACCCCAACGGCAATGGTATAGCTGACGAAATTCCCTTTGCTGCTCGTGGCGTCCAAGGTAATTTCGGTCTTGAAGCTTTTATAATGAATTCTTTTGTGTATGATGACAGTGTTTCATCAAGACTTTATGTTGAAGATGGTATAGTTAAACATACAGCTATGCAAGATGAATTCCGTGAAGGACTTAAATATTTAAGAAAACTTTATGCAGAGGGTCTTATTTTAAGCGATGTCTTTGTAATTGACAGAAACACACTTACTTCCCTTGGTGAAAATGAAACTCCGCTTATTGGTGTTGGTACAGGTCTCTGGCCGGGAATGTTTACTTTGTCAACTTCAGATTCCGGAAGATATTTTGAGTATGAACCGATTGAACCCTTGGAAGGTCCTGCAGGCGTTAAGCAAACACCAAAAACCAATCAGAGAGTAAGTCTTGGTAACAACTTCTGCGTAACATCCAGTTGTGAAGAACCCAGACTTGCCGCAAAGTGGGTTGATTACTTCTATTCCGAAGAAGGTAAAATTGCAAAGCATGGCGGATTAGGAAAAGGAATACGCCTTGCAAAAGAAGGAGAGATTGGCCCCAATGGTAAACAGGCGAAGCTTACATATGACCCTGAATTAGCTGCAAAGGACGATTATAAAGCTTTTGGTTCAGTTCAAAATGATTATTGGAGTACAAATTTTGGCGTATTCTATACTGATTTTGAACAAGACGGTTATACAAAACTTTCAGAAGGTCACCCCGACCTGTCACACTTAATGGCTCAGATAGACATTTACGACAAATATTTTGTAGATAAAGCAATCCCGCTGATGCCGGCACAGGAGGGAGATGGAGCAGCTGAATATAATGATATAGATATAATGCTTATAGAAGCGGTTGATACTGCAGTTGCTGCTTTTGTTGTTGGAGATAGGGATATTAACGACGACAAGGAATGGCAGAACTTTATTGATAATATGAAGGCGATTGGTATGGAAGGATATCTTAAAAATTTACAGGAACGTTACGACAAGTATTATGGTAATAA
>JAZNAJ010000126.1:0-9380 GCA_045586445.1 Clostridia bacterium
TGACTATGCATTAAGAGTTGATGATGCATACAGGCATTTTGAAGATTCGATTTGTGCAATAAATGATTTTGAACACAGAGACCACTTGTTTGAAGTGCCATTAAGATGTATAACACGCAAAGATTATCCAAATATGTTAACAGCAGGCAGAAGTGCCTCTGGCATAGGATATGGTTGGGACCTCCTTCGTGTTATTCCGCCTGCAATTATTACAGGTCAGGCTGCCGCAAAGGTAGCATGTATGGCAATTGAGAATAAGACAGACGTTGCTAAAGTAAATATTTCTGTATTGCAATCAAAGCTTGAAAAAGATGATATTATGGTTCATTTTCCTGATGAATATGTTCCTGAGGATAAAACTGTTATTATTCATGGTAAAAATACTGCCGAAATTGATGGCGGGCATCTATAATACAACAAGAAGACAAATGTCGGTCTAAAAGTCTTCCCCTCGAGGAGAAGACTTTTAGAAAAAAATTTTGTCCCTGACTTGACATGAACTATATAAATATGTCGAATTTTGTCGAAAAGGAGTAATTTAAATGAAAAAGAAAACGGTTGCAATTTTTGTTATAGCTTTTGTTATTCTTATAATTAGTGGATGTAATTTTTCGTTAGAAAATAAAGATATCAGTGATATAGAGATTGTTAATAAGCTGTTTGAGTTAAAAGATACTTATATAGGCGATGCATCGAAAGTACGGGCGATTATAGACTTAGCCAATAATACTGAATATAAGGTTGAAAATATTGAATTGAAGACTGACGCTATACCATTTCGCATTACAGTTAATTTTGCAGTAGATGATCGTGCTAATTATAGATACATAGATAATAATGGGTTAAATAGAATGTCAGGTTTGATTTTTGCTTTAGTAAAAAATGCAGATGAAATATCATATTATTTTTATGACGATTTTTCAGATAGAGGTAATCCGGAGAATGCTTTTTCAGGCTCTTATTATACAAAGGAAAATCTGTGCGAAAGAATATCGTCAGATAAAATAACTACTGATTACATTGAAAAATCAACTGATACAATTCAAATATTTGAAGAATATTTTAAAACAATTATGGCTACTGACGTTTCAGAACCGGAAAGAGGCTTTTTAAATAAAGTCTATGAATTCATTGGTGATGATTGTGAAATCGTGGTAAACAGCAGTATAGGTGCAGAAATAGAATTAGATAATTATAATGAATCGAATTTTGCTATAATTAGTGAACAACTTCCAAATGATATTGGAAAATATCAGGGAGCAGGAATAAAGGCAAATCTTACACTGTATGATGTCAGAAACTTTAAAACAGGGGAAGTAAAACAATGTGTGTTTTTACATTATGTGCATCCCGATGAAGGTGTTGTAATGATTGAATCTGATTTTGTTGATCGTGAGAGATATAATAAAATACTGAGATTAATTATGAAGGCTCAAAGCGAATAAAACTTGCATCCTGACCTAACACGAGATAAGACAAAAAAAAGTGCATCTAAACCTTATGTGTCGCAATATGGATATGTCGAATATTGTCGAAAGGAGAGAGTAAATATGTTTTTTAAAAAGAAAACAAATAAAAACATTGAAACTGCTGATTTAGAATTTGGTGGCAGTAATGATTCTTTTGGAAAATTTGTTTTTGTATTGAATATAGAAGATGTTGATAATGAACTTAAAATTATTCTATCAGGATATGTTGAGGGAGAAAAAGGTTCTGGTGTATACGAAGAACTTGATGAAGCATTTAAAGAAATATTAAAGGAAAGTACCCCGATTTATCCAGATGAGGACGATGTTTATGAAATTGTATTTCCAAGTTATATAATATACCAAGTTAGAAATGAGTCCTATTGTTCTTGGGATGATTACAACAAAAGAACAGGAAATCGTCTGTACATATATGAGAAGTCAAAACTTTTGGACTACTTTAAAAGTGTAACGGATTGTTGTCAATCTAATGATGGTGATTATTATCCTGGAGAATGGATACATTATGGAATTGATGCAGAGGATCATATTATTGATATAATCTCACACGAAAAACCCATTATAAAAAAGATATCAAATTAATTTTTGGTCATAGCATGACATAAACTTGACACCAAAAAGGGTTTGCATCTAAACCTTATGTGTCACAATTATTAAATTTACAAAGGAGATAACTGGCATGGAATTAAGAGGTCTTAAAATCAATTTTTTGGGAGACAGTATTACACAGGGGGTGGGAGCGAGTTGTGAACAGATGATATACCACTCAGTTTTGAAAAGGAAGCCGATTTGGCAGTGGCAAGAAACTATGGAATAAGTGGTACTAGGTTTGCTCTGCAAAAGGGAACAACGGCAAGACCAAAAGATGACTATGTGGACATAAATTCATTTTGTGAAAGATTTGAACAAATGGATGATGATGCAGATGTTGTAGTTGTTTTTGGCGGAACCAATGATTATGGACATGGAGATGCAGGAATAGGCAGCTTTTCTGACAGAACACCCGAAACCTTTTACGGGGCTTGCCATTATTTGTTCAGTGGACTCATTAAAAAATATATTGGAAAAACCATCGTGATTATGACGCCGCTTCATAGAATTGGTGAAACAAAAATCCCGGAAGGAAAAGAACCCGGTGATTTTGGAGTATTGAAAGACTATGTAAACATAATCAGAGAAGTTGCAGAATATTATTCCCTTCCCGTATTGGATTTGTTTGCAACAAGCGGATTGCAACCTGAGATAAAAGAAATTCAGGAAAACTACATTCCTGATGGATTGCATCCAAATGATAATGGAAATGCAGTAATTTCACATAAGCTGAAAAAGTTTTTAGAACAACTTTAATAAATGATTTTTGGTTAAAGGATAAAATGGTTTGCATCTAAACCTTATGCCTCGCAATGTCGGAGGATGATGAAAGCAGGTAGCGATATTGAAAAAGTTTATAATTGTTGTTTTGGTGTTGATGTTAATATTTGCTGTTATAAGAATTACAACTTCAACATATGAAAACATAAAACGCGGGAATAATGTACAGATGATGGAAGGTAAAATTTATGACAGAGAAAAAGAAATATAAAATGACCAATATTGTAGCAATGCATTATCTAAAGCTTGTATTTCGCTCGTTGCTTTTTGTTTTGGCAACCATCATATACATATATAACAAGGTGCATCAAACAGGGAACACTTTCGGCGGCTTTGAGAACAACGGTGTTGTTCTGAGCTTTATCTGGATTGTGTTTACTCTTGAGATGGCACTTCGGTTTTTCCCTGCAAGGCTTGAAAGTATGGGTTGCCAAAAACAGTTTCAAAAGAATTATATACCGATTGCAAGAGAAGAGGACTCTGCAAGAACAAAAGATAACTCCTATATCACTGCGGCAATTTGTTGGGCTATACTAAACGGAATTTTGGGAGTCCTCTATCTGACAGGGATTTTTGACAGGGGAATTATGCTTCTGATTGCCTTGTTTTATTCTGTTTGCGATATCATTTGCATTTTGTTTTTCTGCCCGTTTCAGACCTGGATTATGAAAAACAAATGTTGCACAACCTGCAGAATATATAATTGGGATTATGCCATGATGTTTACCCCCTTGTTGTTTGTTAAAAATATTTATTCGTGGACACTTTTCGGCATGGCTCTTATACTGCTGATAAAATGGGAATATATCGCCCATAGATATCCCGAAAGATTTAGTGAAGAACATAACAAATCCCTGCAATGCACAAACTGTGACGAAAGACTATGCCAGCATAAACTTCAACTGCAGAGCTTTCTTATGAAGGGTAACTTTAATCTTAGAGGAAACTTTCTTTATAAAAAGTATATTGAATTAGGGCGGGAGACTAAAAATGGGGAAAAGTTTAATTCTAGTTAACCTCTCAGGCAGAGGCAATAAAGATACGGACTGTCTTATTGAAGAGTATGGAATGAGATAAATAGTAAATGTTTATAAGCGAGGTTAAAAAAATGAAAATAAGGACACGGAAAATCGTTTCAGCAGCACTGCTTGCAGCATTTTGCTGTGTAGCAACAATGATTATAAAAATACCGTCACCTTTAAAGGGATATCTTAATCTGGGTGATTGCGTTGTATTACTTTCAGGATGGGTGTTATCACCCGTATATGGATTTTTTGCGGCAGGGATGGGTTCTGCTCTTGCAGATATGTTCTCAGGCTATGTACTATATGCACCTATAACCTTTGTTGTTAAGGGCGTTATGGCATTGGTTGCGTTTTATGGATTTAAGGTGCTTGACAATAAAATGTCAGGAACGGCAGCAAGAATTATATCCGGTGCAGTCGCAGAGATTGTTATGATACTTGGATATTTCGTATTCGAAGGCTTTTTGTATGGCTTTGGACCATCGATGGTAAATATTCCGGCAAACGCAGTTCAGGGCATTGCAGGGCTGGTGCTGGGAGTAGCATTGATACAGGTTTTCAGGAAGAATAATATATCTTTATAAGGCGTCTGTAATTGTACTACTGAACGGATTATACAAATGGATCACTTTCTTAATAAAAATCATAGGCGGTGAATTAGGTTAATTTTATTCAAACGGTCTTTATAGAATAAAATGTAACTGTTAGAATAAAAATTATAGTTGGCAGGTTGAAAATTTATGAAGAATTGGCTCCGCAAATCGATAAAAGCAAAGCGTTTGGAAATGACGGCGGAAGAGGTAAGAATAAAAAGCAGTTTGGCACAACAGAATTTTTTGTCAAGTAAAATATACCAGGATGCCGAATGTATTATGCTGTATATGCCTATAGGAAACGAAACCCACACAGAGACAGTTATCAGCAGGGCATTTAATGATGGCAAGTATGTTGTATTCCCCGTAACCAACCCCAAGACAGGCGAAATAACAGCATATTTTGCAAATCAGGATACCTGTTTTAAAAAAGGTGCATTTTCTGTAAATGAACCAATTTCCATGCAAGAGGCTTTGCCATCGCAAATTGATGTTGTTTTGGTGCCTGGTATAGCCTTTGACAGAAAGGGAAATCGCATAGGTTTTGGAAAGGGTTGTTATGACAGATTTTTGAGTAATATCTCGGCATTAAAGATTGGGTTTTGCTATGATTTGCAAATCTGCAATGAATTTGAATCCGATGCTTATGATATAAAGATGGATTTTTTGGTTACAGAAACCGAAATTATCAAATGCTGAAAGTTGTGAAGAAGAGATACAGAAATTTTTCTAAGAGGAAATGAAGATATGGAGCTGAAAACACTTAAAACACTTGAATTTGATAAAATTTGTGATATGTTGGCCGATTTGTGCATAAACGATGATGCAAAAGTATCAGCCGCAAAATTGGTGCCGGATACAGAAGCAGATATTATAAAAAAAGCTCTTTTGGATACTGATTTTGCGGTGGTTAGTATGTGCAAGTTTGGTGCTCCGCCTATAGCGAGAATAAGAGAGGTTACCTCATCTCTCAAAAGGATTGATATAGGGGGAAGCCTGTCTGCGGCTGAACTGTTGAATGTTGCAGATATTCTTAAAGGGACACAAAGGCTGAAGAAATATGCTGAGAATATTCAGGATTTTCCTCAAGGGTACTTTGATGCATTAACGACCTGTAATGATGTAGAAAAAAGCATCAGCACTGCCATTATATCCGAGGAGGAAATTACAGACGGTGCAAGTGCAGAACTTTCGGATATCCGCAGAAAAATTCGCAGAGCGAGTGAAAGGATAAAAGAAACCCTCAACCAGATGATTCGTTCACCTCATTATCTCAAGTTTTTGCAGGACCCGATTGTAACGCTCAGGAATGACCGATATGTTGTGCCTGTTAAGGCAGAATGCAGGGGAGATGTTCCCGGAATTGTCCACGATATGTCTGCATCGGGAGGGACCATTTTTGTTGAACCATCCGCAGTAGTGGAGGCAAACAATGAGCTTCAGGCACTTTCTGTAAAGGAAAAGATGGAAATAGAAAAAATCCTGACAGGATTGACAGCTTTGGTAGCTGAAGTTTCGGATTTTGTTAAATACGACTATGAGGCAATAATTGACATTGATTTGCTTTTTGCCAAGGCAAAATTAGCAATAAATCAAAAAGCAGTATGCCCAAAGGTTAATGTTGACGGACAGATACTGATAAAACAGGGCAGACACCCACTGATTGATGCAAAAAAGGTTGTTCCACAGGATATAAGTCTTGGATACGACTTTGACACCCTGGTAGTTACCGGACCAAACACGGGGGGTAAGACGGTTGTGCTTAAAACAATCGGTTTGTTTACTTTGATGATGCAATCAGGGTTGCATATCCCTGCTGCTGACGGTACAATGTTAGCGGTTTTTGACGGGGTTTATGCTGATATAGGTGATGAACAGAGCATTGAACAAAGCCTCAGTACATTTTCGGCACACATGAAGAATATAGTTTATATATTGGATAAATTCACGCCAAACTCCCTTATACTATTTGACGAATTGGGTGCGGGAACAGACCCTATCGAGGGTGCGGCACTTGCTAATGCAATTTTGGACTATGTTAAGAATATGGGCGCAAAGACGGTTGCAACAACCCATTACAGCGAACTTAAAACCTATGCCCTGTCAACCGAGCGGGTGGAAAACGCATCTTGTGAGTTTGATGTAAATACCCTGAGCCCAACCTATAGATTGCTTATTGGTATACCGGGCAAGAGTAATGCTTTTGCTATATCAAAAAAACTTGGTCTTGCAGATTATATAATAGATAATTCGAAAAAACTTTTGGACAGCGAAACTGTGAAGTTTGAAGATGTTCTATCAAACATTGAGGAAAACAGAAAACGCTCGGAAAAAGCAAAGATAAAGCAGGAGCGGATGAAAAACGAAGTTGCCGAGCTTCGTGCTGAATTAAAAAAAGAAAGAAAAAAGCTTGAGGAAGAACGCGCCAGAGTGCTGGAAAAAGCCAACAAAAAGGCGGAAGAAATTCTTGAAAAAGCCAAGACTGAAACTGAGGAGATTGTCAGCACTATGCGGACACTTCAAAAGGAAAAAGACGAAAAAGAGGCGCTTCGGGCAATGGAAGAGGTGCGCAAGGACCTCAATATCAAGATAAAGAGCGCAAAGAAGTCTGCAGCAACACCAAAACCCCAAACAAAGGGCAAAATTAATATAAATGATTATAAACCCGGCATGTCGGTATTGATTGTTGATTTAAATGATAAAGGAACCATATTGACCATTGACAAAAAAACGGAAACTGCTGTTGTTCAGATGGGAATTATGAAGACGGGCACCAAACTTTCAAACCTTGTAATCCTCGAGGACGAAACAAAGAAAAATCTTATGAAATTTGTTCCTCAAAAAAGGGTAGGAGAAAGTATTAAGTCAGCAAAAACTGAAATTGACCTCAGAGGGATGATGCTGGAGGAAGCCCTGATGGAGGCGGATATGTTTCTGGACCGCGCGTGCCTTGCGGGACTTTCAACAGTAACACTTATTCACGGCAAAGGCACAGGCGTTTTGCGCAGTGGGATTCAGGATATGCTAAGACGACATCCGCACATAAAGTCTTTCAGAAACGGAAAATTCGGCGAGGGCGAAAATGGTGTAACAGTAGTAGAACTTAAAAACTGATACAACTGTTATATTTAAAATACAGAAATTATAAAAAAGTGTTGTTTTTTTGCTGAAATTATGATAAAATGTCAGTTAAAGAATTAACATTGCGGGTGATAAATATGTTACAAAGAAACTGGTTACTTAAACAATTTGACAAAAACAGAGTTATTGATGTTTCAAAGGAATTTCATATCTCTCCACTTACCTCTATTATATTGTACAACAGAGGTATTATTGAGAGCACTGAAATTGCTGAATTCTTGGATTGCAATCTCAAAAATCTTCACGACCCATATTTGCTTAAGGATATGGATAAGGCAGTTACCCGAATAACCCAGGCAAAGGCAAACAACGAGAAGATTACAATTTACGGCGATTATGATGTTGACGGTATTACGAGTATTGCAATCTTATATAAGCATCTTACTGAAATGGGCTTTACGGTTGACTATTATGTTCCTGACAGAATCCAAGAGGGATATGGCGTAAATCGTGAAGCTTTGGATAAGATAAAATCGAGTGGAACCAAAGTGGTGATTACTGTTGATACAGGTATTACCGCTGTTGAAGAAACCGAATATGCCAAGAGTATAGGTATGGATATTATTATTACAGACCATCACGAATGTAAAGAGCAGATTCCTGATGCGTATGCAGCGATAGACCCAAAACGCAAGGATTGTAAGTATCCTTTCAAGAATCTTGCAGGCGTGGGTGTTGCGTTTAAGTTTATTCAGGCGATGGACAAAACCAGTACGGTTGAACAATTAATGGCAAAATATGCTGACCTTATATGCCTTGGCACAGTTGCGGATATTTCGCCACTTGTTGACGAGAACAGAATTATGGTTACCGAGGGACTTAAGCGTTTTAAGGATACCGATAATGTAGGTCTTAAAGCTTTGATAGATGTTTCGATCACAAATAACAAAGCAATAACAACATCTACAATCGGTTATATAATTGCACCCCGAATCAACGCAAGCGGCAGACTGGGCTGTGCGTCGCGCAGTGTGGAGATGTTCCTTACGGATGATATGGAAAAAGCGCATAGCTTGGCAGAGGGTCTTTGTGAAGAAAACACAATCAGGCAGCAGACAGAACAAAAAATGTTTGCTGAGGCCATTGAATACATCGAAAACAACCCACAAATAAAAGACGACCAGGTGCTGATTATTCCCCATGAAAACTGGCACCATGGTATAGTTGGTATAGTTTCATCAAAAATTACCGAGAAGTTTTATAAACCATCAATTTTGTTTGCTATTGATGGAGATGAGGCAAAAGGTTCGGGCAGGAGTATCAGCGGATTTAATCTTTTTGAAGCATTGGAAAATTGCAATGAACTTCTTGAAAAATTTGGCGGGCATGAGCTTGCTGCAGGACTTTCAATTAAGACTGAAAACATTGAAAAGTTCCGCACTGCTATCAATAAAAATGCTGAACTTAAGATAGACGAGTCGGCAATTATACCAACAATATCTATCGATGCAATAATAAAGCCAACTTATATTACCCTTGAAACTGTTGATGAAATCAACAGACTTCAACCATTTGGCGTTGATAATCCAACTCCGGTTTTTGCTGTTAAGAGTATAAAAATTCATAAAATAAGTACAATGAGTGATAACAAGCACTTGAGAATGACACTCCTTAAAGAGGGTAAGTTCCTGGATGCAGTTGGATTTGGAATGGGCGAGTATTATAACTATCTCAAAGAAGGCGATTTTGTAAATGTAGCTTTTGGGTTGGATATTAATGATTATAAGGGTTACAAAAATGTTCAGCTTATTAAGTCGGAGGCC
>JAZNAJ010000127.1:0-5217 GCA_045586445.1 Clostridia bacterium
GCATCAAAGGCTGAAATCCGAAGCCCTCCGATTTTTTCAAGAACTGCCATCAGCATAAGTGCTCTGCCAAGGTCGGGCCCGCTTGCCATTCGTCTGGGATTGCCAAAAGAGGTGGGGGACAGCAACGCTTGGACTTCTGCCAAAACGGGGCGAGTTCCCTCCATGGTACAGATGATGCAAGAACCGGGGACATTTTGAGGTCTGCCCGAAAGCATCGCCTGTGATGGGTTTGGAATTTCCTGCAAACCAAAGCCGTTCATTTCAAAGACACCAATCTCATTGGTTGAACCAAATCTGTTTTTAACCGCACGCAAAACCCTGAATGATTGGTGGCGGTCGCCTTCGAAATACAGTACCGAATCAACAATATGCTCAAGAATTTTTGGCCCTGCAAGTGAACCCTCTTTTGTAACATGACCAACAAGGAATACTGAAATAGAGTTTTCTTTTGCTATTTTCATAAGCAGTGTTGCGGTGTCGCGAATTTGTGAAATGTTTCCCGGGGTCGACTGAATTTCCGGATTATACATTGTCTGAACCGAGTCTACAATGAGTATATCGGGGTTTTCTTTGAAAACACAGTCAACAATCAGATTCATATTGGTTTCAGAGTATATTTTCAGGTTTGGAGTGGTAATACCAAGTCGGTCAGCCCTTAGTTTGATTTGTCGTTGTGATTCCTCGCCCGAAACATAGAGTATTTTTTTTGTTTTGCCTATATGTTCGCAAATTTGAAGAAGCAAGGTGGATTTGCCGATACCGGGGTCACCACCAACCAAAACCAACGAGCCGTTAACCAACCCGCCACCAAGAACCCGGTCAAGCTCGCTCATACCGGTAAGAGTGCGTTCTTCGTCGATGGTGGTAATATCTGAAATGGTTTTTGGAACAGAAACTGTTATGTTTTGTGCAGACATAACCGAAACCTTGGATGTTTTTGGAAGCTCGTTAACAGTTTCCTCTTCAATTGTATTCCAGGAATTGCAGGTGGTACACTTGCCCATCCATTTGGGGAACTGTGCACCGCATTCGGAACAAACATATATGGTTTTTGTTTTCATAAAATGTTACCTCGATATTATTTGCGGGTATTTTTTGCTGCGGTAAAGGTGTTTTTCATAAGCATTGCAATTGTCATTGGTCCAACACCGCCGGGAACAGGAGTAATTGCCCCTGCAACCTTTTCAACTCCTTCAAAATCAACATCGCCGACAAGTCTTCCATCGTCAAGTCGATTCATACCGACATCTATAACAACCGCACCCGGTTTAACCATATCTGCAGTTATGAAGTTGGCTTTACCAACGGCAGCAACCAGAATATCTGCGGTTTTTACAACATCAGCGAGATTTTTTGTTCTGGAATGACAGGTTGTTACCGTACCGTTTTTGTGGAGAAGAAGCATACTCATTGGCTTGCCTACAATGTTACTTCTGCCGACAACAACACAAGTTTTTCCCTCAACCTCAACGCCGCTTTCAGCGATAAGCTCCATAATTCCTGCGGGGGTGCAAGGCACAAAGTCATAGTCGCCAATCATAATCTTGCCTACATTTACAGGGTGAAAAGCATCAACATCCTTTTCGGGATTGATGGTATTTATAACAGCTTTTTCGTCTAAGTGCTTTGGCAGTGGCAATTGCACCAATATCCCATGAATGTCAGCATCTTTGTTCAATTTCTCGACTAAAGCAACAAGCTCTTCCTGGGTAGTCGCCTCGGGCAGGGCGAATTTTTTGGAATACATACCAAGCTCACTACACATAGCTTCCTTTCTGCCAACATAAACCTTAGATGCTGGGTCTTCGCCTACTATTATTACGGCTAGTCCGGGAAGGATTCCTTGTGCCTTCAGTTCTTCGATTTCCTTTTTCAGATTTTCTTTTATTCGTGCGGACACTGTTTTTCCGCTGAGAAGTGTTGCCATTTTTTCTATCTCCTTTTGTGGGTTTAATAAGACAATTAGGCCCAAAGCCAATCAGGTCAAGTCTGTTTGTCTTTTTTAAAGCATTAAGAACCAATTCATAATTATCGGGTTCTTTATATTGAAGTAGTGCTCGCTGCATCTTTTTTTCCTTGTAATCATCAGGCACATATACCGTATTCATTGTTCTTGGGTCAAGGCCGGTGTAGTACATACAGGTAGATATGCTGCCGGGAGTGGGATAAAAGTCTTGAACCTGCTTTGGATTTAAGCGATTTCTGTTAAGGTATTCAGCAAGTTTAACGGCGTCTTTTAATGTGCTTCCCGGATGTGATGACATAAGATATGGTACAACAAACTGATTTTTTTTCGTTTCGGCATTTATTTTGTCAAATTTCTCAATAAATTTCGTGTATACTTGATGAGGGGGTTTACCCATATATTTCAGTACATTATCGGAAATATGTTCGGGCGCAACCCTGAGTTGTCCGCTGATATGATGTTTACATAATTCACGGAAAAAGGTGGTATCCTTATCAGCAAGAAGGTAGTCAAACCTGATACCGGAGCGTATAAAGACCTTTTTAACCCGCGGTAGTTTGCGTAGCTTTTGAAGAAGTGAAAGGTAATCACTGTGCGATACCTCAAGATTTTTACAAGGTTCGGGGAAAAGACATTGCCTGTCCTTGCACACCCCAAACTTAAGTTGCTTTTGACAGGATGGGGTGCGGAAGTTGGCGGTAGGACCACCAACATCATTAATATATCCTTTAAAATTAGACTTCTTGGTAAGTTTTTCCGCTTCACGCAAAATTGATTCATGACTCCTTGCGGTGATGGTCCGCCCCTGATGAAAGGCAAGTGCACAAAAATTGCACGAGCCAAAACAACCTCTTGAAGAGGTTATGCTGAATTCAACTTCGGAAATTGCTGGGACTCCGCCATCCTTTTCGTACATGGGATGATAAGTGCCTTCGTAAGGCAATTCGTAAACAAAGTCAAGTTCCTGGGTAGTAAGAGGCGGTGAGGGAGGCAGTTGAACAACCACTTTGTCTGCATTGTCTTTTTGTACAATCGGCTTGCCGCGGAAGGCATCTTGCTCTTCATACTGCACTCTTGCTGCTTTTGCGTAAAGCCTTTTATCAGAGGCAACCTCATCAAAAGACGGGACAACAATAGCTTCTTTGGGTAAAGTTCCGGCTGAGTCTTCAATATAGGCGGTTCCGGGTACACTTTTAATGTCAGTTATTGGAACGCCCATATCAAGGAGCTTTGCAATTTCGACTACTTGATGTTCGCCCATACCATATATAAGGAGGTCAGCGCCACTATCAATTAAGATGCTGCGACGAACCTTGTCCGACCAATAATCATAATGTGCAAAACGCCTCAGACTTGCTTCAATGCCACCTATGATGATAGGAATTTTCTTGCCGTAAGCCTCACGAATGCGGTTGCAGTAGACGATAGTTGCCCTGTCAGGACGAAGACCGATTTTGCCACCGGGTGAATACATATCGCTGCTGCGAACCTTTTTGGAAACGGTGTAGTGGTTGACCATTGGGTCAATGTTTCCTGAGGAAACCAAAAAGCCAAGTCTTGGAGCACCAAGGACTTTAAACCCTTCTGCATTTTGCCAGTCGGGTTGTGAAATTATACCGACGGTAAATCCGTTGGCCTCCAGTACCCGTGAAATAATGGCATGACCAAAACTTGAATGGTCAACATAGGCATCACCTATAACATAGACAAAATCAAGTTCTTCTATATTCTGTTTTTTCATATCGCTCTTCGAAACAGGAAGAAACATAGAAAAACCCTCTCGTTCTCAATATGTCATATATTTCATTTTACCACGAAAAACAAAATTTTTCAACCGCTTTTTTGTATAAATTTTACTTGACTATAATTTGGCAGAGTTGTATAATTAATAAAAACTTTAATATGATAATAGATATTTTTTAAAGGAGAAATTTATGAGAACAATTATTACAGTTATGGGTATTGACCAAACCGGAATTATAGCAAAGGTCAGCGATTGTCTTTATCGCAACGGAGTAAATATTTTGGATATCAACCAGACCATTATGCAGAATATATTTACAATGATTATGTTGGTTGATTTAAAGGATGCGAAAGATGATGGTGCCGTGGTTTTGCACGAACTTGAAAAAATAGGCAAGGAAATCGGCGTGGATATCCGTATGCAGAATGAAGAAATTTTCAATTCTATGCACAGAATATAATTAGGCTTTTGGAGGAATTATGATTAATACAAGAGAAATTATGGAAACAATCAAGATGATTGATGACCAACATCTTGACATAAGAACTATAACCATGGGTATTTCACTTCTTGATTGTATTGATAGTGATGCCGGCAGAGCTTGTGAAAAAATTTATGACAAAATAACAAGATATGCAAAAGACCTTGTAAAGACAGGCGAGGATATAAGCCGCCAGTATGGCATTCCGATTATAAATAAAAGAATTTCGGTTACTCCTATTTCTATGATTGCCGGGGCAAGCCATGTAAAGGATTATGTTTGCTTTGCCGAAACTTTAAATCGTGCCGCTATAGAAACCGGAGTAAACTTCATAGGTGGGTTTTCGGCACTTGTACACAAAGGGTTTTCAAAGGGTGATGAAATTTTGATTAAATCTATCCCGGAGGCTCTTGCTTGTACAGACAGGGTATGCTCTTCTGTGGGTGTGGCGACAACCAAGGCCGGTATAAATATGGATGCTGTAAAAATGATGGGCGAAACCATTGTTAAGGCTGCAGAACTTACTGCTGACAGAGATTCGCTGGGTTGTGCAAAACTTGTTGTTTTTGCGAATGCGGTTGAAGACAACCCATTTATGGCGGGTGCTTTCCATGGCGTAGGCGAGGGCGATGCAGTGATTAATGTTGGTGTCAGTGGCCCCGGAGTTGTAAAATCGGCACTTGAAAAGGTAAAAGGTGCAGATTTTGGAACTGTTGCCGAAACAATCAAAAAAACTGCATTCAAGATTACAAGAATGGGACAGTTGGTTGCGCAAGAAGCGTCAAGACGCCTTGATGTTCCCTTTGGAATAGTGGATTTGTCACTTGCACCAACCCCTGAAGTTGGCGACAGTGTTGCCTATATATTGGAAGAGCTGGGACTTGAGAAATGCGGTACTCATGGAACAACCGCAGCACTTGCCCTTCTTAATGATGCTGTTAAAAAAGGTGGCGTTATGGCGTCAAGCTATGTTGGCGGTCTTAAGTCGGATCGAGCCATGTCGTTCTGTGAGCCAAGGAGTTGAGG
>JAZNAJ010000128.1:0-15698 GCA_045586445.1 Clostridia bacterium
TTTATAATTTATACGAAAAATTTTACGAAAAATGCCCCATAAAAATATGCACAATTTCAGAAAAGTATGGAAAATTTTTAAAAATGTTAGAAATACTACAAACTATATTTAGTGATTAAACCAAATTAAAACCGCTATATATGGCAAACGAAAGGAAAAGGTTTCTGTGTTTGGGGTATTCCCCACAATGAAACCGTTAGACAAATAAATGGCGTGTTTATGTGGGTTTAAGGGCGTTGCACAATGAATTTTACGCCCAATTTACGCCAAAATAAAGAAAGTGTATTCAGAAAACAATTAGAACTGCAATGTTAGTTTAATGCTAATGTTGCAGTTTTTGTTTTTATAAATTATATAAAAACTATTGACAATTTCATTCTACTGTAGTAGAATATAGTAAACTACAAATGTAGAATATGTATTCAAGAGGTACTGAAATGAAAAATATATCTATTGGAGACGCAGAACTTGAAATTATGAAAGTAATTTGGAAAGCAAAGCATCCTATAACCTCTCTTGATATTGGAAAAGAGGTTGAAGATAAGGGGTGGAAAAAGACGACTATTGCCACATTCCTTACAAGACTTGTAGAAAAAGGCGCTTTGTCTGCTGACAAACAAGGTAAATTATATTACTATACACCTTTAATATCAGAAAGGGAATACAGAAAATCACAGACTAAAAACCTTATTAAGACATTGTATAATGGCTCTGTAAAAGACTTTGCTTTATCATTCTTTGAAGAACAGAAATTATCTGATAAGGATATTCAGGAGCTTAAAGCAATATTTGAGGATAAGGGGGAATAATTTATGGCACAAATATTTTTAGTATTTGTTCTTACTTCCCTTGTTGGCACAGGACTTGCACTTGTATTAACCTTGTTTAAACCTATTACCAGAAAACAGTTTTCAAGTGGATGGCATTATTATATGTGGTTGATTGTCCTAATTGTTATGATATTACCAATAAGGCTGAATTTGCCTCGAACACCTGATGTTACTCCACCTACAAACGAAATTATTGCAAATACGGATAATTGGATTGTAAATGTAGAGATGCCTGTTATACCGAATATTGAGCAGGATGCTATCCAGGAAAAAGAAATAATTACACCAAAGGTATATGTTTTTCAAACAGTAAAGAATTTTGTAAGCAGTAATCTAAATCTTATAGGTTATATCTGGCTTGGCGTTGCTGTGTTGATTTTCTTTATAAAGATGTTATTCTATATGATATTCTTACTCAAAATACATAAGGATTCAGAAGTAATACCTTGTCACGAATTAAAGGCCTATACAAATAGGAAAGTTACGACACGAGTTAGTGACACAATCTGTTCTCCGTTGATTATTGGGTTATTTAGACCTACACTATTATTACCAAAAGCAGAAATCACAAAAGAACAGTTACAGAATGTTCTGGCACACGAAACTACCCATCTGAAAAGAAATGATATTTTGTATAAATGGTTTGTAAGTATTGTAAAATGTTTGCATTGGTTTAACCCTGCAATATACATAATCTGCAAGCAGGTTTATATTGATTGTGAAATTTCGTGTGATTTAGCAGTTGTTAAGAATATGGACGCCCAGGAAGAAAAGAACTATATTGAAACCATATTGGCACTTTTAACACATAAAAATTCAAAAGTCATTTCACTTACAACAGGTATGACAGGGAATAAAAAGACATTGAAAAAAAGATTTACAATGATTAAGGATAAATTCAAAATGAATAAAAAGGCTGCCACTATATCAATAGTTGTAGCAGTGGTATTGTTGGTTTCAGCAATTGTGATAAGTGGATTGATAAATGGAACTATGTTTAATTCGTTTGACAATACAGCTATGGATATAAACACGGACAAGCCTATTGATAAGGATTTTAATGTGTTATTTGTAGGTCTTGATAATAATGACAGGGCAGACGCTATTATGCTGATAAAAGTGCAGAATGATGGTATTCATGGGTTATCTATTCCAAGAAATACATTGTTTGAGGACAAAAGAATATCAGATATATTAGCGAGTGAAAATGGCGACCAATTAGCAATTGATACTATAAAGCAAAATCTGTCTGTTCCAATTCACTATTATGCAAAATTAAACTTAATTTCCATTAAGGAAATAGTAGATGCTGTGGGTGGGGTTGATTTTGATGATCCTATGAATATGGTGTATGACGACCCACACCAAGATTTGCATATCAACTTAAAAAAAGGCAGGCACACCTTAAATGGTGAAGGTGTTTGTCAGTTATTACAGTACAAACGAAAGTATCCTGAAGGTGATTTGTCCAGGATACAACTGCACCAACAGTTTATCAAAGAGTTTATCAATCAAAAACTTAATAAGGAAAATATTGATAAAGCGCCAAAGATATTCAAGACTATTGCAGACAATATCCAGACTAATTATCAAATCAGCAATTTGAAGCAGGATATGCAAATAATTGGTGCAATTAAAAGTGATAACATAAAATTTAATACTATTGCAGGTGATTTAGTAGCATATCATTCTATGCCTTTATATCAAATAAATTTTAAAAAGATATATAAAGAGAATGGGATTCATTCGCTTGATGGGATTTATTTTTGTGACACAACACCTTACGAAACATGGATTGATAGGCAAGATGACGGTTGGTATATTCTTCCGACAAAGACTATTACAGCAACTTTTCCTGATATAGATACACCAATATCTGTAACTGCTTATTATGTGGAAGTTGGAAAAAGCTTGATTCAGAAGCTTGCAAAAATAACACCGCCTTACACTTATAAGACAATGGGGAAAGTGCTTTCTATGGATGTTCCATTCCAAAGTGAAGATATTTACGGAGAATTGTGGTTTGTAGCCGAGTACGAGAATGGTGAAAAAGTAACATCTGAACGCTTTAATGTATACAGAAAGACAATCAGTGACCCGCCAAATAAACAGGTTAACAATTCGGGAACAGAGAATATCGCGTCTTTTAATAACCTAACGGTAACTATTACTGATATAGGCTGTGACGACATAGAAGATAGTAATTATATTTACGAATATTTTACTTATGATAAAGATAATCTAAAAGGGAAAAATAATCTAACTATAAGTAAAAAGGATGGAACTATAGACTTCTATTATAAGTCTAACAAAAAACAAAATATAGGAATTAAGCTGGTTGAAGTGGAAACAGGAAATATTGATGCTGAGTATAGCATAACTCCGGAACCCAATAAGATATATACATTTAATGGTCTTAAAAGCAATACAACATATGAGCTTATTTTAGAAGGACAAATTCATGAGCCTGTTTATATTGTATATCAAAAGTATGGGGAATACATAACACCAGCTCCTCCGGAAATTCAGGAAGATGGCATTGGCTTTTCCCAAATCGTTTTCGAAAATGATACGAGCATAATAGATGTTGAAAGCAATTTGAAAAAGTCCGGCAAAGCCTATACTGTCAGCAATTATAGTTACAAGGATAGCTTAAGTAGCACAAAGTCAAATATAGCTTGTGATGATAATGGAAATATATCTTTATTTTTTGATATTAATGCAGAAAACCTTGTTGATATAACCTTTAAGGATAGCACAACAAAAAAAGAAGTTGCGAAGTTCGGAATACTTGCCAATGATGTAAATTCTTATTCTTTTACAGGCTTTGATAAAAATAAAAAGTATGATGTAGCCATACAGGGAAAGACAAAAAACAATTGGAAAATAGAAGGACAATATATTATTTTTTAAAAATGGAGGAATTTATTATGAAAAGAATTGTTAGTTTGGTGATGGTAGTGATATTTTTGCTTTCTGCATCTGTGATTGTAAATGCTGTTACAGATGAGCAAAAGGCAGATTTGAAAGAACTTGGGATAATGGTTGGTGACGAAAATGGTGATTTGAGATTAGATGACACCATCACAAGAGCAGAAGTGATAAAAATGATATGTGTCGCAGGAAATATCAGCATAGAAAACCAAGAGGAGCTGACTTTTTCCATAGCGCCGGAAACACAATCGGTTTATAAATACCCTGATGTTTCAGATAATCATTGGGCATACCAATATATTAAATCCGCTAAAACATATGGAATTATTGAGGGTGACGAAAACGGTAATTTTAATCCTGAAAACAATGTCACAAACGAAGAGGTTATAAAAATGGTGGTTGCTTTGTTGGGATATTCACCTATGGCTGAAACAAGAGGCGGGTATCCTGCCGGATATACAGCTACTGCTACCCAGATAGGATTAACAACAGACATGCAGTTTGAAGTAGATGCTCCTGCTATAAGACGCGATGTGGCAAAGATTATTTATAGAGCACTTGATACACCGCTTATGGTTCAAACAGGAATAAATTTCAGCACTCAAAATGCCGAATACAAAATAATGGATGGCAAAAACGGAGTTGATTTGATGACACTTCGTAAAAATATTAATGGGTCAATATAAGTCAAAATGGAGAAAATGAATGTATATAGATGAAGGAAAATCAATTATTGTGTGGCTGGATGAACTACGCAAAATTGTTTTCACAAAAGAAATGCCAGATACAAAGGCGATGGTATTTGAATCGGCTGAAGATTTGTCAAAGTTTGTGTCAAGAGGTTATAAGATAGGATAAAACTCATAATGCTATATAGCGAAATGTAATTTGCTATATAGCATTTTATTATTATAAGGCTAATATTTGTCTTGCTGGAAGTTTTTATTGCCTTTTTGTGTTGTTTGTGATAAGATTATTATGCGTTAATTTTTAAAATTGGAGAAGGCTTATGGAAGATAGAATTTATGGGACAAACCCCGTGTTTGAAGCACTTAATTCAGGCAGAGAAATCGATAAAATATTTATTTTGGAGGGTGCACGGCACAGCAGACTTGCAGAGATTACCGCTTTAGCAAAAAAGCGAGGCATCCACTATACCCTGGTAAATCGCAAAAAGTTGGATGATTTGGCTGAGGGCGGCAATCATCAGGGTGTACTTGCCTTTGCTGCGATGCATTCTTACGCTGAAATAGAAGATATATTAGCGGAAGCCAGAGCAAAAAATGAACCCCCGTTCATTTTGATTGCAGAGGGTTTAAAAGACCCGCACAACCTTGGCAGCATAATCCGTTGTGCCAATGCAGCAGGTGCTCATGGCGTGATTATTCCAAAAAATCGAAGTGTGGGATTAAATTCCACAGTCGCCAAGGTTTCAGCAGGGGCGATAGAGTATACCAAGGTTGCAAGAGTTACCAATATAGGTGCGGCAATCGACAAGCTTAAAGAAGCAGGGCTTTGGGTCGCAGGTACAGCTTTGGAAGAAAGTTCTTTATACACAGATGCCGACCTTACCGGTGCACTTGCAATTGTGATTGGCAGTGAGGGTGAGGGCCTTACACGGCTGACAAGAGAAAAATGCGATTTCCTTGTTAAAATTCCTATGCTTGGTCAGGCAGAATCTTTAAACGCATCTGTTGCGGCGGGGATACTTCTTTATGAAAGTGTCAGACAGCGAAATAACAAAAAATAGGTAAAAGGATTATTGCAGAAAGAGGGCGATATCTTTATGATTGCACAAGTGAACAGTACGGCACTCCTTGGCATTGACGGTTATATCGTGGATGTAGAGAGCGATATATCAAACGGAATGCCTGCATTTGATATTGTAGGCCTTCCTGATGCGGCGGTAAAGGAATCAAAGGAGCGAATCCGCGCCGCTATCAAAAACACAGGGCTTGTTATGCCATCAAAAAGGATTACGGTGAATCTTGCTCCCGCAGATATAAAAAAAGAGGGTGCACACTTTGATTTGCCTATTGCGGTTGGAATACTTGCGGCGTCAGAACAACTGAGTCTGCCAAAGGAGTCGGCAATATTTTTGGGAGAGCTTTCGTTAAATGGCGACTTAAGACGGATAAACGGCGTTTTGCCAATGGTGATATCTGCATACCAAAAGGGAATAAAGGTTGTATATTTGCCCGAAGAAAATGCCCGTGAGGCGGCGGTGATTGATGGAATAAAGGTTTATGGAGCCAAGTCCCTTAAGGATATTGTTCTTCACTGCACCAACCAAAATGAGTTAACCCCGTATATGGTGGATGTGAAAACTATTCTTGCCGATGCCAACGAGGTTGGGCTTGATTTCAAAGATGTAAAAGGTCAACCCTTTGTGAAACGCGCTCTTGAAATTGCAGCAGCGGGCGGGCACAATATCCTTATGATAGGTCCGCCGGGGTCGGGCAAGACCATGATTGCTCAGCGGATACCATCAATTTTGCCGGATATGAGTTTTGAGGAATCTCTGGAGGTTACAAAAATACACAGCATTGCAGGGCTTGTTTCTGAAAAAAGCCCCATAGTGTCAAAACGACCTTTCCGCCATCCGCACCACACCATATCGTCGGTGGGATTGTCGGGAGGTGGCTCAAACCCAAAACCGGGGGAAATAAGCCTTTCACACAATGGGGTACTGTTTTTGGATGAACTTCCGGAGTTCAGACGGGATTCCCTTGAGGCGATGCGCCAGCCTTTGGAAGATGGCGAGGTAACAATCACCCGCGCAGGTGGGACGGTTACCTACCCTTGCAATATAATGATGGTTGCGTCCATGAACCCTTGCCCTTGTGGGTACTATGGCGACCAGACAAGGGAGTGTAGTTGCAGTCAGACACAGATTATGAAGTATATGGGTAAAATAAGCGGTCCGTTGCTTGACAGAATAGACTTACATATCGAAGTCCCTGCGGTTAAATATGAGGAACTTGAAAGTAACAAGCAGAGCGAAACCTCTGAGGATATAAAAAAACGGGTTAATCTGGCAAGAAAGATTCAACTTGAAAGGTACAGCGGCAGCAAGGTATATTCCAACAGCCAGCTAACTCCAGAGCTTATGGAAAAACATTGCAAGCTTGACGAAGAAACAAACGAACTTCTTCGCCAGGCCTTTGATGCACTTGGGCTTAGTGCAAGAGCACACAACCGGATATTAAAGGTAGCAAGGACAATTGCCGATTTGGCAGGGGAAGAAGATATAAAGGCAGAACATATTGCAGAGGCAATCCAGTATCGTGCCCTGGATAAAAAATTCTTTAATTAATAAAATTTACATAATTACAATACGGAAAAACGGATGCGTATAAATTACGCATCCGTTTTTTATAGGTCATTGCCTTTTGTAATTACTTTTGATAAAGCCTGTTTGTTTCATATTGAGGTTCAAAACTTACATTTATTCCAAGTCGTTTAAGAATTTTTTCGTCTTCTTCGCTTAAAATTACGGTGAAGTGTGCATCACTACCCCGCAAATGTTCAAGCTCTTGCTTAGCAAGATTTGAAACAGGGTTTGAAAGTGCAGATATTGTCAATGCGAGCAAGACTTCGTCGGTATGAAGTCTTGGATTTTTATGCTTCAGGTACTTGGTTTTAAGGTCACAGATGGGCTCCAGTACCTTTGCCTCAATAAGGTCAAGGCTATCATCGATATTTCCCAAAATTTTAAGGGCATTTAAAAGTAGCGCAGATGCAGCCCCAAGAGTGCTGGAGGTCTTACCGGTAACAATTCGTCCGTCAGGCAAAACCATTGCGCCTGCAGGCAAACCGGTGTCTTCGGCTTTTTTTATAGCAGCGGGCACAGCAGGACAAAAGTCCGGCGAGATTCCCGATTGGTTCATAAGCAGTTCAAGTCTTTTAACTTGTGATTCGTCGCATCTGCCACGGAAAGCATTTGCGGCAATTGTATAATAGCGACGGATAATTTCAAGTTTTGATGCAGTGCAACACGCAGCGTCGTCAAATATGCAAAATCCTGCCATATTTACACCCATATCTGTAGGCGATTTATAAGGCGAGGAGCCTTGAATCCGGTCGAAAATAGTATTCAGCAGAGGGAATATTTCCACATCACGGTTATAGTTTACTGCAGTTTTGCCATAAGCCTCCAAATGGAATGGGTCAATCATATTAACATCATCAAGGTCAGCAGTTGCAGCCTCGTAAGCCAAATTGACAGGATGCTTGAGGGGAAGATTCCAGATAGGGAATGTTTCAAACTTGGCATATCCGGCATTTATACCGCGATTATGGTCATGATAAAGCTGACTAAGGCAAGTCGCCATTTTGCCGCTGCCTGGTCCCGGTGCGGTAATAACTATAAGTGAGCGTTCGGTTTCGATATAATCATTTTTGCCAAATCCATTTTCACTTAAAATATGAGGAATATCTGAGGGATATCCCGCAATTGAAAAATGCTTGTAGCATTTGATACCGAGTGTGGTAAGATGCTTAAGAAACGCCGTTGCGGTTGGCTGACCATTGTACCTGGTAAGAACAACCGAGCCTACGTAAAGTCCCATATCGCGAAAAGTATCGATAAGTCGAAGAACATCACTATCATAGGTAATGCCTATATCACTACGGGTTTTGTTTGCCTCAATGTCCTCTGCACTGATGGTGATAACAATTTCAACCTCGTCCTGGAGTTGTTGAAGCATACGGATTTTACTATCGGGAGCAAAACCGGGCAGAACTCGTGATGCGTGGTAGTCATCAAACAACTTGCCACCAAATTCCAGATACAGCTTGCCGCCAAACTCTGCAATACGATTTCGTATCTGCTGAGATTGCATAGTTAAGTATTTTTGATTGTCAAATCCGATTTTTCCCATAGTACACTTCTCCTTTTTGAATCTAAATCTAAGTATACCATATTTTTCGACAAGATAAAAGGGAATTTTTAAAAAAACTAAAAATTTTTCAAAATTCAAGGGTACATATTATTTGAAACGCTTTTGTTAATAATTATTCTTCAATATCTGCATCAAAGGAACCCGTATAAAGCTGATGGTATTTCCCTTTCTTTGCTATCAGTGTATCGTGGTCGCCGCGTTCAATGATTCGTCCGTCGTGCATAACCATAATAACATCTGAATTCTGGATTGTTGAAAGCCTGTGCGCAATCACGAACACCGTTCGACCTTTCATAAGGGAGTCCATTCCCCGCTGAACAATTTTTTCGGTACGAGTGTCAATGCTGGAGGTTGCTTCGTCAAGTATCATAACGGGCGGGTCGCAAACTGCAGCCCTGGCAATGGCGAGCAGCTGGCGTTGACCTTGCGACAGACCTTCGCCGCCGCCATTAAGAACTGTATTATAACCATCGGGCAGCATTTTTATAAAGCCGTCTGCATTAGCCAGTCTGGCAGCAGCATAGACTTCTTCATCGGTTGCATCAAGTTTGCCGTAACGGATATTTTCCATCACCGTTCCCGTAAACAGATGTGTGTCCTGAAGCACCATACCAAGAGATGCCCTGAGGTCAGATTTTTTTATTTTATTTATGTTTATTCCATCATAACGGATTTTACCGTCATCAATATCATAAAAACGATTAAGCAGATTGGTTATTGTTGTTTTGCCCGCGCCGGTTGCCCCGACAAGGGCAATTTTTTGTCCGGGTTTGGCATAGATGCTGATGTCATGAAGAACAGTTTTTTCGGGGATATATCCAAAATCCACCGAATCAAGAAGAACATCTCCTGCAAGCTTGGTATATGTGGTGTTGCCGTCAGAATGTGGATGCTTCCAAGCCCAAATTCCTGTGCGCTGAGGGGATTCAGTTAAAGAACCATCAGTTTCGGTGGCGTTTACTAATTTAACATATCCATTATCTTCTTCACAAGGCTCATCGATAAGCTCAAAAATTCGCTCAGCCCCCGCAAGCGCCATAATTATAGCGTTTATTTGTTGGGACATATGGCTTATGGGCATAGTGAAGTTTTTACTGAGCTGCAGGAATGCAGCGATTATACCAACAGTTATTCCCGGAATGCCTAATATTGCAAGGGCACCACCTGACATTGCAAGAAGAACATATTGCATATGTCCCAGGTTACCCATTATAGGCATAAGAATATTCGCCAGAATGTTTGCCTGGGTGGCATTGTAACAAAGTTCCTCATTGATTTTGTCAAAGGTATCTTTGGTAGCCGATTCGTGGCAAAAAACCTTTACAACCTTTTGACCGTTGATATGTTCTTCAATGAAACCGTTTACTTCACCCAAGGATTTTTGTTGTGCCACGAAAAACCCTGAACTTCTGCCTGTAATTTTTTTGCTGATGAACAAAATAAGTGCAACTATGCAAAAAACAATAAGTGAGAGGGGCAGACTGGTCGCAAGCATGGCAACAAGCACCGAAAGGATTGTTACCACAGATGAAAAGGTTTGCGGAACACTTTGGGTAATCATTTGACGCAGGGTGTCGGTGTCGTTGGTGTATCGGCTCATTGTGTCGCCGTGCGAGTGCGAATCAAAATATGATATTGGCAGCTTTTGCATTTTTTCAAACATATCGTCCCTGATTTGTTTTAAAACACCTTGCCCCACCACAATCATTATTCGGTTGTAAAGGAATGTTGAGATAACGCCGGCGGCATAGATTCCAAACATCTGAAAAATAGCTATCAGCAAGGGCGAAAAATCCTTTGACCCTGATTTAAGCATAGGAGTTACATAATTATCAAGAACAGTTTGAATAAACATAGAGCCACGAACCCCTGCAACAGAGCTTATGACAATAAAAACTATAACTGCCGCAAAGTGAGGCTTGTAATCGCTGAAGATATACGATAAAAGCCTTTTAAGAGCCTTGCCTGTGTTTTTTGGGCGTCTTGAAATGTGCATTGCACCGCCCCTTCCGGGTCTACTCATTGTCCTTCACCTCCCGTTGCTGAGATTCGTATATTTCGCGGTAAATGGTATTGGTTTTCAAAAGATTCTCGTGGGTATCAAAGGCATCAATTTGGCCGTTTTCCATAACGATAATGCGGTCAGTATGCTGAATTGACGAAATCCGTTGTGCAATGATGAGCTTTGTGGTGTCGGGGATCATTTCTGCAAAGGCGGTGCGGATAAGACTGTCTGTTCGTGTATCAACTGCACTGGTAGAGTCGTCTAAGATAAGAATTTTTGGGTTTTTAAGAAGAGCCCTTGCAATGCAAAGTCGCTGTTTTTGTCCACCGGAAACATTTTTTCCGCCTTGCTCGATATGTGTATCATATTTATCGGGGAAGGAATTTATAAATTCATCTGCCTGGGCAAGTTTGCAGGCATTAATAATTTCCTCGTCGGTTGCATCCTGTTTGCCCCAACGAAGATTATCCTTGATTGTGCCTGAAAACAATTCGTTTTTCTGAAGCACCATAGCAACACTGTCGCGAAGCGCCTTGATGTTATAACTGCGGACATCCTTTCCGCCAACAAAAACCGTACCTTCGGTTGCATCATAAAGGCGGGGGATTAACTGTACAAGGGTTGATTTTGCACTTCCTGTGCCACCGATTATACCGATTGTTTCGCCTGAATTGATTGAACAGTTTACATTTTTAAGGCAAAGACTTGACAAATTCTTTGCATAACTGAATGAAACATTCTCGAACCGGATTGAACCATCCAAAACCTTGTCAAAGTTTTCTTTTCCGTCAGCAAGGTCGGGGATTTCGCTTAAAACCTCGGCTATTCTTTCAGCAGAAGCCTTTGAAATAATGACCATAACAAATATCATAGAAAAGTTCATAAGACTCATCAAAATCTGATTTGCATAAGTTATCATACTGACAAGCTGACCCTGGGACATATGGTTTGAAAGTATCAGGTGCGAGCCAAACCAAGCAATGAGCAGCATACAAATATACATAGAACTTTGCATAAGAGGTGAATTAAAGGCAAGAAGCCGTTCGGCAGAGCTGAACTTGTCGTAAATCTTTTTTGATACGGTTTTAAATTTTTCCACCTCGTAATCTTCACGAACAAATGATTTTACAACCCGCATACCACGAAGATTTTCCTGAACAACGCGGTTGAGGTGGTCATAGGTTTTGAAAACTTTTTCAAAAATCGGGTGAGCCTTGGTCGCGATAAAAATCAGCCCGCCTCCTAAAAATGGAACAAAGGCAAGAAAAATCAATGCAATTCTTGGATTCACAAAAAATGCCATTGAAAGAGAGAATATAAGCATTGCAGGGCAGCGCACGGCAATACGGATAATCATCTGGTAAGCGTGCTGAAGATTGGAAACATCGGTTGTCAGTCTGGTTACAAGTCCGGATGTGGAAAAATGGTCGATATTTGTGAATGAAAAATCTTGTACGGAATGGAACATTCTTTTTCGAAGATTTTTGGCAAAGCCGGCAGACGCAATAGCGGCATATTTGCCGGACAAGGCACCACAAGCCATAGAAAGTCCGACCAAAACCACCAATATAATTCCGGTTGCAAAAACCACCTGCATATTTCCCTTTTCAATACCCTTATCGATTATGTAGGACATAAGCCAGGGTATAAGCACTTCCAAAATTACCTCGCAAGTAACAAACAGGGGGGCAAGAATGGAAGGCTTTTTATATTCACCTACACAAGAGGCAAGTTTTTTAATCATTTTCGTCAATCCTTTCGTTGAAAAAGCAAGATTTTATAACAGGAACATACAAAATCCTAATATACTGGTTATTATAAACTTTTGAAAATTTATTGTCAATATTTTACTTTCAAATGACATAAAATGTTCACAATTCAGTTAATCTTCACGACATACACTTATGTAAGGACAGTATTGACACGGGTCAAAGCCTGCAATTTCAGGCGGATTTGCGTTGATTATACCATCAGCGATATTTTCAGAGGTTTTGATTGCACATTCTTCGGCTTTTGATAAACTCTCGTCAAACAATTCCTTGACCAGCAGTGATTTTTTGTCGCAGTTTATATAGTGAATGGAATTTTTGTCATCAATATTTGGGTCAATAGCAGCCAAAACATCGGGTTCGTCCAAAAATAATCCGTGTGCCTTTATCCCGTCATTCATTGCTGACTCCCATTCTGCCTCGGTTGGAACACTCTCAAACTTGGGAATGGGGTCGTTCATCTGCAGATACATCATTGCCGCGGTATGCGACGAACTTCCTTTTGAAATTACATTTGAATAGATAAGAGGTTGAAGGGTTATTCCGGCATTGACAAGTTCGGTATCAATTCGTTTTTCAGAGGACTTGTAGTCAGTTACAGCGGTATAATTCTGACCATTTATTTCGGCTGAGTCAACTCTGTCAATAAACCCCTTAAGGGATACCTTTCCATTTTTGGTTTCAAGCTGATATGGGGGCAAAACCCCATTCTCACCAAAGCTGACTTCAAAACCTGTTGGCTTAAATTTGCTTTGCGAGTAAAACTTAATCAGTTTCCACGCGGTGGAAGATGCTATGCTTTTAAGTCGCATAAGCATATATCCGTAGTAGTTTGAGGTTGCAAACAACATATTATCAGAATTTTTTGCAAAGTCATCCACCAAACTTGAAATTTCAGCCATACAGTCATCACGGGTTATACTGCTGAAGTCTGCGTTCTTCTTTGATTTATCCTTGAAATAACTGCAAAGAACATCGTGTAAAATGGTGCCGGTGTCTGTGGCTTTTAAACCACCAAGCAGGCGTTCTTCAGCCAAAAGTCCATACTTCATAAAGAACGAAAAAGCACAGGAATTGTATTTTTCAAGTTTGGAAACGCTAAGTGACAGGGGCGAACCATAGAGCTTTTTTGCCAGTTCCTTTGATATTGCAGGGGGTTCGGTATTTAAGGCGTACATTTTTTTAAAGTATTCAATTTTTGCCGCAAACTGTGGGACATTTGCAAAGTAATCATATACAGTAGTCCAAATCTGGGGCAGTTTGGAATTATCAAAGCCACATTCAAAAAGTCTTGCACATAATTCATAAAAGGAGTGGTTTTTCCCCTCAATATTATCCGTGGCTGAATTTGCGTCTGAAACCTCAATACAAGGGAAGATAGCAGACACTCTTTTTATGATTTCCGAAGAGCCAAGGCTTTTCCCCTCGCGGTCGCTTATTGGTGAAAACAGGTAAAGTTCATCCTCAGCCGCCGCAAAGACCGAGTATATGAGAAACTGTTCTTCTTTTTGACGATTATAACAATCAGGGGCAAGCTCAAGCCCGATTTCTTTAAGGCTTTGCCTGTCCGCATCCGACAATATACCCTCTGTATTCCGACTTTTGGGGAAGCTCCCGTCAACAACGCCAAGCACGATTACAACCTTGGCATTTGCACTTCTGAATCGTTCGATTTCGCTTACAACAACCATATCTTGGGTTGGAGGAATAATCCCCACTGTAAGCTCGGAACAACATGCCGAAAACAGCTCATAAAACTCGGCAAATGTGGCTTTTTGGTCGCCCATACAATCTGAAATCTGGTTTATTATGGAAACAAAGCTGCTCCATACGCGGGTAAACTGTTCTGCTTTTTCGATATTACCGTCATTGGTAAAATCCCTGATTTTTTTGTCAACATTATCCGGTATGGAAATCGAGTTTAACCAATCACAAAGGTTATTGCATATTGTACTGACAGTTTTTCTGCCACTGAACAAATCAATCAGGTTAAGCAACGGGTAAACAACATCTGCCTTGATTTGATTAATGATATCCATATCAAAACAAAAACGATTGGGATTATACCTCCAATCCTCTCTAGAGTTCCATTGCTTATGGGTTATATCAGCCGCAAGGATATAGTTTTCAAATATATCAGCACTATTCTTATCTATATTCCAAAATCCTGACCGCAGTATTGACATAATCCGCTCGTAAGAAAATCCAAAAGCAAGGATTTCCAAAACGGAAATTATCATTTTCATAAACGGACTTTCGGTAAGGCGGATTTTTTGGTCGAGGAAGAAGCTTAGTTCATACTCGGCAAAAATCGACGGAAGTATGAGCTCATAATTCTCCATAGACCCCGTAAGAATTAAAAAGTCATTAAGGGAATACCCTCTTGTACGGCAAAGTTTTTTAATCAGTTGCGCCGTTTGTTGTACTTCAAGATAGTAGTTTGGGGCTTTTGCAATGTGCAGGGATTTTGGTTCTGCCTCAAATACCTTTGGATGGGCTGCAAAGTAATTTTCTTTCAGATGTAAAAGCTCTGAAAATTTATCCTGAAATTGACTTTCGTTAAAGAAGAGAGGCTTGGCAATTTCAATCCCTTCGTTTGCAGCAATGGAACAAAGCTTTTGATAAGACAATATTTGCGTTGAAAATACCGCCGAATTATTTAGATTTGAATCCGTACAAAGTGCGACGCATATATCCATTTTGGGCATAAGTGCCTTGATTGCAAGGTATTCTACGGGGGTAAAGCTCCTGAAATGGTTTATATACAGTTGCCCCGTTAAAAAGTTGGCAGATGCTATTTTTGGCAGTGCTACCGACAAATTATCCTCGGCATTGCACCAGTTTTCGTCTACAAGCCGGTCAAATTTGTCATAAATTGTTGCCAGATCCAAAAGTTTTAAAGTAAGCGCGCTTTCTTGTGTAGTTTCTGCGGCGCTCCTAAGAGTATCTGCTGTTACACCATAGCGTTTAAATTCAGAAACAAGAGAAACCACAAGACTTGAAAAACCCGGTTGGTTTATGTTGCGGGCAAAAAACCGAAGTTCCTTTTGACAAAGCTGCATACTGCGACAGGCAAGGAGATACTTGCCCGCTTTGTCGATATACTTGGTGCGCAAAGGACCAAGCTTTGAAAAAACCATATTTACAAGCCGCGAAAAAGTCAGAATTTGTATTTTGCTCTGTGCAGCCAAGACAAACGTTACCGTCTGTGCACCAGGTGCCGATATCGTATATAAGGAGATCGAGTTCCCTCACT
>JAZNAJ010000129.1:0-1524 GCA_045586445.1 Clostridia bacterium
GCCGGTTGGTGCGAGGCAATGGGAAAATTCTGACTGAATACATCCTTGCAAGCAGTGCACCGAACAAGTTTTTTTAGTAGGCTGCAACGGGAGTTCCCGTTATAGAACAGAAGTGTTGATTGACACTTTAAGGCTATAGTCGTGAGGCTATAGTGAACTGAGGTGGTACCACGGGAATTATCTCGTCCTCTAAAATTCTAAATTTAGAGGACGGGTTTTTTATTTGCAAAAAATCCTCCTCAGCAAAAGAAAGGAAGGATTTTTATGGTATTAAAAATCGGTATGTTGGTAGTATTTTTTGCAGTTATGGTAGCAGTTGGCTTTTACTGCAGAAAAAATTCCACAGATGTAAGTGGATTCGTTTTAGGTGGTAGAAGCGTTGGCCCTTGGCTTACAGCTTTTGCGTACGGAACATCCTACTTCTCAGCAGTTATTTTCGTTGGCTATGCAGGACAGTTTGGTTGGAAATTCGGTGTTGCTTCTACCTGGATTGGTATCGGCAACGCAGTTTTAGGCTCACTTCTTGCATGGGTTGTTTTAGGAAGAAGAACTCGCCTTATGTCACAGCATTTACAAAGTGCCACAATGCCTGAGTTCTTTGGAAAAAGATACTTAAGCCCTGCACTTAAGATTGTTGCATCAATTATTGTATTCATTTTCCTTATTCCATACACAGCGTCACTATACAATGGTCTTTCAAGACTTTTCTCTATGGCGTTCCCTGGAATTGATTACTCCGTATGCGTAATAATCATGGCAGTTTTAACAGGTATTTATGTAATCGCCGGCGGATACATGGCAACAGCAATTAATGACTTTATTCAGGGTATTATTATGCTTATCGGTATTGTTGCGGTTATCGGTGCTGTACTTAGCCAGAACGGCGGATTTATTGAATCTTTAAATGGTCTTGCACAGGTTGAAGGAAGTGCTCCTGGTGCATTCAACTCATTCTTTGGCCCTGACCCGCTTAACTTATTATTTGTCGTAATTCTTACATCACTCGGTACTTGGGGTCTTCCGCAGATGGTACAGAAGTTCTATGCAATCAAAAGCGAAAAGGATATTGACAAGGGTACAATTATTTCTACACTATTTGCAATTGTGGTTGCCGGTGGTTGTTACTTCCTTGGCGGTTTCGGAAGACTTTTCACCGACAAGCTTGATGTAGTAAATGGCACACCATCCGGCGGATTTGATGCAATTATCCCTACAATGCTTGAGAATCTTCCTGATGTTATAATCGCCGTTGTAATCGTACTTGTACTTTCAGCTTCAATGTCTACCCTATCTTCACTTGTTCTAGCATCAAGCTCAACACTTACTCTTGATATGATAAAGGGCCATGTTGTAAAGAATCTGTCAGAAAAGAAACAGGTACTTATTATGCGAGTTCTTATCGTTGTATTTATCGCTGTTTCTGCATTTATTGCACTTAACAAAGATAAGCTTGGTTACATAGCTGATATGATGGGTATTTCATGGGGAGCACTCGCCGGTGCATTCCTGGCTCCGTTCCTATCC
>JAZNAJ010000130.1:0-4003 GCA_045586445.1 Clostridia bacterium
CCTATATTCCAAAATGTTCCTAACCATAGTGAAACAGTTTGATAACACTACAAAATCACCGTATGTTTTACAACAAAACCCTTATTTATTCAAGAATTAATTGAAAAAAATTCCCATAAACTATATTTTTGTAAAAATTGCACGAAAATGGTCAAAATATAGATTATTGCAAAGCTAAAAGACAGTTATTAAAAAATTTTTTTTAAATTGTTATAATTTATTAATATTTCGTTCACAAAGAAGTGTTATTATTTTAAGTAAATAATCAAATTATATACTGTTTTGGAGGAAGCAGAATGGAGTTTTTAAAAAATTCTATCGTAATGGTTAAAGAAAAAATCAAACCAAAGGAATGGCTGCCTGTATTTAATGGATTTCCGTTGCGTAAAAAAATTATTGTTATTACGGCTATATTGCTGGTTCTTGTGATTTTGAGTTTTCTTGTATTTGGAAGAAAAGATAATGTCGAAAAACCTACATATAGTGAATATACGGCGAATATTGGAAACATAACAGAGACAATTGAACAAAGTGGAGTTATTGAACCTTATGAGCGATATGAAATTACTTCATTGGCTAAAGGCGAGATTATTTCTTCACCTGTAGAAGAAGGTGATTTGGTAGAAGAAGGTGATACTCTTTATAGGATTGATGATGAAGATGCTCAACTCAATATCGAAAAATCACAGAATAATGTTGAAAAATCTCAGATTGCTCTTAATGAAACCTATGAAAATGTTTCAAATTTGAACATATATGCTCCGTCGAGCGGAAAACTCACAGAATTTTCCTTAAAGGTTGGAGATGATGTGGCGAAAGGTATAATAGGCAAAATTGCAAATAGTGAGAAGGTTGCAGTGGATATTCCGTTTTCAACCGGTGATTACAACAAAATTTCGGTGGGGGACAGTGTTACGGTAACAAGCGCACTTTATATGACCAGCCTTTCGGGAAGAGTTACACATAAATACACGGCAAATGCTGATTCGGGATACAGTGGAAGTTTGCTTAAAAATATTGAAATAGAAATTGAAAATCCCGGTGCACTTGCAGATGGAACAAGTTTTGCAGCAACAGTACATACAAATTCAGGGGATGTTAATTCGGCAGGTTCAGGCATAATTGATGGCGGAACAACTACCTCGCTTAAGGCAGAAGTGTCGGGGGAGGTTGCTTATGTTGCGGTAAAGGAAGGCGACTATGTAAGAAGAGGACAACTTATTGCAAGTCTTAATAATGAGTCCTTGGTTAACTCTGTACGGAATGGTGAGCTTAGCCTTAAGGACAGTCAACTAAGTCTTAAATCCAGCCAAAAAACTTTGGAAAATTATAATATAACTGCACCCATATCAGGGACAGTAATTACAAAAAACAGTAAAGCCGGCGATAAAATTGACAACTCTAACTCGCAAACGGTAATGATGGTAATTGCAGATGTGAGTAAGATGAAGTTTACAATTACCGTTGACGAATTGGACATTGCAGATATAAAATTAGGACAGAGTGCCATTGTTGATGCAGATGCAATCCCTGATACCCAATTTGACGCAAGGGTTACATCAATAGCTGCAGAGGGCGTATCAAGCGGTGATGGAGTAACAACCTTTACAGTTGAACTTACTATCGATGAACCGGGTGAACTGAAATCGGGTATGAATGTAAATGCAAATATTCTTATAAATGAGGCTTATGATGTAGTTAGAATTCCGGAAGAAGCACTTATGAGCGTCAAGGGTAACTCGGCAACGGTACTTGTAAAGAGCAATGGAAAGAAAAACAAAAATGCGATGAAAAATGACGAAAAACCTATAAAAGCTGACATTCCTAATATGCCCAATGGTTATGAAATAAGACAGGTAGTGATTGGTGTATCAGATGGAACAAGCGTTGAGATTGTTTCCGGAATTTCAGAGGGTGAAATTGTTGCATACATTCCTTCTTCGATAGGAAACAGCAATCCATTCGCTGCAATGATGGGTGGAATGATGAGAAACGCACACGGCGGAGGAATGCCCGGCGGAGGAATGCCCGGCGGAGGAAGCCGAAACGGTGGTGGGATGTCCGGCGGAAGACAATGATATATTTTACGGAGGGTTTTTAATGAAAAAATCAGAACAGGCAAATTCCCAATATATTGTTGAAATAAAAGATATGTATAAGATATATAAGATGGGCGAAAACGAGGTCCGGGCGTTGAACGGGGTTAATCTTGCCATCAAACCACGGGAATTTGTTGCGATAATAGGCCCGTCAGGTTCGGGTAAGTCAACTCTTATGAATATGATAGGATGCCTGGATACGCCGACTTCCGGAGAATACTATATTGATGGACACGAAGCATCAACACTTGATGAGGACCAGCAAGCTGCTATCCGCAATAAAGAAATAGGGTTTATATTCCAACAATACAATCTTTTGCAAAAACTAACTGTTGAAGAAAATGTTGAACTTCCCCTTATCTATGCAGGGGTTTCAGCGGATAAACGCAAGGAAATGACAAAAACTGCACTTGAAAGGGTAGAACTATACGACAGAAGGTTTCATAAACCCACCGAGCTTTCAGGCGGACAACAACAAAGGGCGTCAATTGCAAGGGCTTTGGCGGCAAGACCGCCCATAATACTTGCTGACGAGCCAACAGGTGCTCTTGATTCAAAAACAGGAAACGAAGTGTTGGAAATGCTTAAAGAATTACATCGTGAGGGAAAAACTGTTATACTGATTACCCATGACAACAAGATTGCCCACGAGGCTGACCGCATTGTGCGTATCAAAGATGGTGAGATAGTATTTGATTCGGCGGTAGACGGCGACAAATCTCAGGTTAATGTGTAGGAGGGGCTGAATGAATTTAAAGCAAGCTTTTAAAATGGCAATAAAGAGTATAACTGCCAGTAAAATGCGCACTTTTCTCACTATGCTTGGCATTATAATAGGTGTATGTGCTGTAGTCGTGCTGGTAAGCGTGGTGCAGGGCTCAACAGGCTCGATAACAGAGTCGATTGAATCTCTTGGGGCAAACAGCATTACGGTTTCATTTACAGGGCGAAATAGTACCAAGTCCGTATCCTATGAAGAAATGCAGGAGTTTATGGAAGAAAATCGTGATTATGTTTCGTATGTAGTTCCTAATATGAGCAGTATGGGTGCTACGATAAAATATAAATCAAGTAATATAACATCTTCTGTTACGGGAACAACCCCTGATTATATTACCGTAAAGAACAGAGATATTGCAAACGGAAGATTCCTATCGGATATAGATGTGGAAAGAAGGCGTAGAGTTGCGGTAATAGGTAGTTATAATGCTAAAGAACTTTTTGGGTTTGAAAGTCCCATTGACAAGCAAATAAAAATAAACAATGAGATTTTCACTGTTGTAGGTGTTTTGAAAGAAATATCCAATTCGGAAGAAACATCCGAAGATAATGCGGTAATTATTCCATATTCAGCGGGCAGATTAATTTTCCGTACTGATAAAATAAGGTCGTATACTGTTTGGTCGACGACAGCGGATATAGTTCAGGAAACTACCGATTTGGTGGAGCGGTTTTTGTATAATAAGTTTAAAGATGAGGACGAATATAATGTTATTAGTGTGGCAAGTATGATGGATGCTCTTGATGATATTACAGGAATGATGGCACTTCTTACAGCAGGTATCGCAGGTATATCACTTGTTGTTGGAGGCATCGGTATTATGAATATAATGCTTGTATCGGTTACTGAACGAACACGGGAAATTGGTATACGAAAAGCAATTGGTGCAAAACGCTCCAGTATAATGGCACAGTTTCTGATTGAATCTGCAGTCGTCAGTTGTATGGGCGGATTAGTTGGAATTATTCTGTCCATTATAGGAACTTTAATTTTGGGAAATGCAATGGGGATAAATGCCTTCCCAAGTTTTTTTGTTATGTTGGGTGCCTTTGTATTCTCAGCGGCAATAGGAATTTTTTTCGGTTGGGCACCTGCAAATAAGGCAAGTCGGAGGCCAAGCGGT
>JAZNAJ010000131.1:0-1517 GCA_045586445.1 Clostridia bacterium
AGCCAAGGGGTTGAGGCCTACTATTGTCTTCCTAAGACCGCTTGGCCTCCGACTTCAAAAATTACAAGTGGAAATTGCTGCAAACGATTATCCTGCTTATCTTGCAGATGAAGCTTATATGAACCGCATAACAACGGGATATGCCGAGGCGGTTGATGAGGTTTTGGACCTTAAAAAAGTTCCTGCTGTGTGCGAAAGGCTTAATCTTGGTGAAGACGATACGCTTTATTGGATAAAATTGGTGGAATATAAGTCTTCAAAAAATGACAAAGAACTTATGGCAAGGTATAAGTTGGTTGACCATATAACCAAATATTTAAAGGCTAACATTGACGAATAATGACAACTAAAAGGGGCTGTAGCGAAATGCTGACAGCCCCTTTGGTATTGAGTGGTAATTATTCTTTGTTTATAATTGGTGAATCTTTAAAGAAAAATGATATGCACCAAAGTCCGGCAAGCCCTACAACAGTAAATATTATGCGGCTCATAAGGGACAATTGCCCACCAAAGAGCATAGCAACCAGGTCAACACCAAAAAGCCCGATGCTTCCCCAGTTGATTGCGCCGATTATTACTAATATTAAAGCTATAACATTCATATTCCACAACTCCTTTTTTTAAAAATAATGTTCATTTCTCGTAGATATTTTATCATAAAGTTGTGTAAAATATACATTGATTAAATTTGAAAAAATTTTTTAAAATCAACCACAAAACAACACTTTACTGTTTGACTAACAGCAATACATATGATAAAATAAAAATACAAGGATGAGGTGATTGGGGAGTGAAAGAAGCATATAGGACTGTTTCAAGGCAAGCAGAAGCGGAAATCGTTGAAAAACGGTCAAGATTTATAGCAACAGTCAGACCGGTAAGCTGCGAAGAAGAAGCAGTCGAATTTATAGAAAAATTAAAAAAACAGTATTGGGATGCCCGTCATAATGTTTATGCCTACATAATTGAAGAAAACAATATCCAAAGATACAGCGACGACGGCGAGCCTGCGGGGACTGCAGGGGTTCCTGTCCTTGAAATGATAAAAAAAGAGGGACTAAGCAATATAGTCGTGGTGGTTACAAGATATTTTGGCGGAATACTCCTTGGTACAGGCGGGCTTGTTCACGCATACTCAAAATCGGCAAAGGCGGGGGTAGAGGCGGCAGAGCCAATCTCGGTGGTTCTTTGCAGAAGCATAAAGGTTTTTTGTGATTACTCGTTTTTAGGCAAGGTGCAAAGCGAGATTGCGGGGAAAAACTTTAAAATTCTTGACACGCAATATGGCGAAAATGTGGTTGTGGAGGCGTTGATTCCACAGGCGCAGGCAGAAGCCTTTTCGACCGACTTAATCGACAAAACCAACGGCAAAATAAAAATCGAGTTTGGAGAAGTTGGGTACAATAAGATATAAAAAATAGATGCATCTGGTGTTTTTAAGTTGAGGATTAAAACTTTCTTTAATAAAATTACCAGATTTTAAAAGTGCACCTGCGTTTTCATCAATTGACTGTTCA
>JAZNAJ010000132.1:0-7338 GCA_045586445.1 Clostridia bacterium
ACCATCTGCTACATCTTTTATATTTTCCTTTTTCAACATTTAGATAATACCAATCTAAATATTGGTCTTCAGCAGCGGACGCAATCAGCGCAGGAATTTTCTTGCGCCATAAACTAGAAATATATTCTAAACTGTGTTTAATTCCAAACTCTAATTGAAGTGCCTCTTGGATATCTATATTCTACATTCCATCAATTTTATATTCTACAATTCTCATATATAAAGGATAATTTTCTAAAGCTTTATCACAAATATTTTCAAAGTCATAAATCATATACCAAGTATCACTTTCATAATCACCCCAACTATCTTGTTTCAATCTTGAATAATTGCATAAAATAGCAGAGCAAACAGCGGGGTCAGTTAAGACTACTCCCTTTGAAACGCAATACCTATCTTCGTCAAAAGTAATTTCACCCTCTAATGGAATAAAATTTTTAGAACGAATTGATTGTGTAAATATAATAGGTTTACGATATGCGTTCTTAATTACATACTGGTCTTTACGCAATTCAATTAAAGTTCTTTTAATTGTAAATGCGTCTTTACCTTCTGTAACTTTTAGTTTTTCTTCCCAATATTCAATAGCTTCGCGCAATTGTCTTAAAGGCTAAATTTCTTCTAAATCTTTTTTTGTTATTGATACTTTTGGTTGAAAAATCTAATTTTTATCTTCAGTCATTAAATTGTAAATACCATCTTCGCCATTTTCAAATTGGGAAACAAGACCTTCAAAAGAAATTTCGCGCTTATTAACTGTAGTCATACGATTATCAGTTAGAATATTACGTTCACGGCGTTCTTGTTTCTCCATACAAAGAATTAAGTAGTCTGCTAATACCTCTAAGTATTTATTTGATAAAGGTTCATCACGAGGTTCATCTAAAATGCGCTAGACCAACTCATTTCTTTCTTCCGGAGTTTGTAAAGAATAATCAAGTTTTATCATCTTCTACCTCCGTTCTTTATATCTATTATACCAGATTTTTTCTGAAAAGTCAAATTTTTTGGGAGATGATTTGACATTTTTTAATTTATATGATATAATATATATAGAAGTAGAAGAAAGGTGAGTATCTATGTGGGAAAAAATTGAACAATGGTGGACCGAACGTAAAGAGCGTCGCGCAGAAAAGAAATTGAAAAATGCGCTAGATTTACAAATTGCTGTTAATCAGCTATTGGATGGTGGCCCCAATTGGGTACCTTATAATATTCATCACGTACCGACTTTAATTTGTTCAATATATTTTGAAAGCGATAAAGATATTACCGCAGTTGATTTTTCTCAAGAGGAGCAAGGCTTAGTACATTATATGCTTTTCACCCCTAAGAAAATCACCGAATATAAAAATGGGGAAAACGATGACCCCAATAAAAAAGAAGTTCATACCATTATTAAAAATGGTGTTGTATTTATGAAATATTATGCAGATGGGAGTGAAGGCTGGTGCTTCAGCTTATAATAGCAATTTGGGTTCTTGCCGGAATTATGTTAATTGATGACCTGAATCCTATGATAGAGGAACTATCAATTTTTGCCCAAGTTATGGTCATGCTTGTGCTCACAATTTTCGCACCGGCCATATGGTTAACGCAATTTGCGGAAGAAATCATAGACTTTATCGCAGGAGATGATTTTAACGATGACGGATAAACAAAATATGCGCCTAGCAATTTTATCAAATTAGTTCATTGCTAGATTTAAAAATGAAAATCCCTATTCCCGCAGCGCAAAAGTATGGGAATGGTGGTATTCAAAGCACCAAAGGGATGAGCCCATTCCAAAAGAACTATTGCCAACAGAAAAGCAATATAGAGAGTGGGATCGCAAAGAAGCAGAATATATTGCAATACGATTAAAGGATTATGAGGCAAAGCTAGCCTATTGGCAGTCTATGCTGGGAAGTCCAATAGCAGATACTATTGCTGGAGTAATTGCGCGAACCGTGCCTTGTGAATGCAGAGAGGCTCAGTGTAGCTTCTTTTGTCCGAGATATGGGGAAGATTGTAATAAGTATTTAGAATCGTCTTAATTTTTCTCCGTTATCCGAAATTAAAAATCGGTTTTGGGATAATTTTGTCCAGGCAAAATAAAATAAATGAATAAAAAAAAATTTTCTCCCGAAACACACCCCCCACCTAATGTGGGAATAAATTTTTAGGTATGTTGGGTTCTTGCACCGCACCCCCACACAAACATTACACGCACACCCCCTATAATACTAATAAAAGCTCGGCTCGTCAATGGTTGTGGCGAGCCGAATTTGCGTAATAAAGTACTACACGCAATAAAATGAATTGAAAGTGAAATGAAATTTTCTACATCTTTTTTCCTAAAAGTACTTGACAAATGCGCAATGGTATGTTATAATACAGATAGAAAGAAGCAAAAGGGCGAGGACTAACCCAATGCTGAAATTTACTATTGAACATAAATATTGTGGATACACCACCACTGTTGAAGGTTGCAATGTGTGGGAAGCACTGCGCAACAATGGCAAAGACATTAACTATTGGGCAGTTCTCTCTGTAGAAAAAATAGAAAATTAATAAAAAAAGTGTTGACAAACACCTCTAAATGTGTTATAATACAGATAGAAAGAAAGAGGTAGTGAATTATGAAAAGATTTCAAGTTATCGTAAATGTAAATGGTTGTGAATGTTTGGATACCGTAGTCTTTGGCGAACACAAAGCAATTGCACGAGCCTACGCATTAAATACCGCCGGCAAAATTGCTCACTATGAGGAATTGCCGATGGGTACTGCCTGGTTCGATGATAATAACTGGATTGGTTAAATAAAAAAAATAATAAAAAAACTATTGACAAATACTCTCTGGTGTGTTATAATAAAGACACAAAGAAAGAGAGAGGTAATACAATGATTAACATTAGAACAATTAGAAAGCTGACAAACAATGATGGACTTACACTCAAGGGAGGTAAGGTCATTACTCATAAGAGCGGTTGGCAGGTAGCCGACTACGGCATCGAAACAACTAGCGCAGAGGAAGCTATCTGTGCAGTGCGTAGAATGGGTGGCAACTGTGGTGTATGGTACAATGATGGTGTGTACTACATCGACCACAGCTACAGAGTAAATACCAAGAGAGAGGCAATTGAGATTGGCAGACAGCACAATCAAATCAGTGTCCTCTGCTGGCGGACAATGGGCTTGGCTTACTGCTAAGCCTATTTTATTATTTGTCGCAGCGCCGCCCACAGTCCTGCCCGGCGCTAATTTGGGCAGAATAACCAACTCCGCAATAAATAAATGCAATTTATTTGTGCAAAATAACTATTGACAAATCCCGTAATGTATAGTATAATAATGCCAAGAGGTGAGGACAATGACAGTTAAGACTATGATGTATCACGGTAGAGAGTGGCTTTTTGTTGCAGCTCACACCGATTGTTGCGAAAGCTATGAAGAATGGTATTGTCCTTTCACTAACGAAGGAATGAACATTTGGAGCGATGGCTTCATTGAAATCTTTGAATGTGCTTGACAAATTAAGCAAGCTGTGCTATAATACTTACAGAAAGAAAGAAATGAGGTAAACACTATGAAATATTTAGTTGAAACAAGAATTGGTTGCGAAGTCCTTGATACCTATGAACTGGCAGAAATCTTCTGCTATGAACAGGGTATTCACCCCGAAGAAATTGTGGAAGTTACCGATGAAGAAGCCGCAGAAATTTGCGGCTAATAGGAGGCAAAAGAAATGGAAGTTATTTTGATTTTTTTAGGCATTATCGTTGTGGCTGTGGGTTTGTCCCTGGCAATCAGCGGCACAATCAACCTGTGCCGTAGTCTCATTGAGGAAGAGAGAAAAAAAACTCATCCCCAGTTATGGTCTTGGTTTGATGAATGTGACGACGCTGAGCAGGAAGAGTGCCGTTGGCACAATGCACAGATTGCTCCATTGAAAAAGAAGGTTGACGCAATCCTGCGTGAATGGGATTACTACACCGCAGAAACCAAACTCCAAAAGGAAGAAGAACTGGAGAACCTGCGGAAAGCCATTGAAGTTGCTGATGTGGTCTATCGTGAAATGCATAACAAGACCGAAGTAATCCGCAGTAAAATCCACGATTATGTAGAAGAGCACGACCTTGAATGGGCAAGACATTGGGGATGGTAAAACATCCCCGATTTTTTTATAAAAAAGACTTGACAAAGAATAAAAGCTATGCTATAATTAAGATACAAAAGAAAAGGAGATACCAATTATGAAATTCTACGAAATCAAAAATAAGAAAACTGGTGAGCACGGCAGAGGAATTGCCAAGAACTTCGCAGAGATTTGCAAGAACAAGGGTTGGAAACCTCAGGACTGCAAGTGCATTTGGACTGCCAGCGTAGAAGCCGCATACTAAGCCGAGGAAACTCGGCTTTTTCTTTTTGATTTTCTGCGCGCCGCCCACGCACCAGGCGCCCCGAATTTAGTCAAAATAACCAACTCCCACACTTTTCCCACGCAAATCTTTGTACAATCTGCACAACACCAAATCCCAAAATAGTGCTTGACAAATGCCCGTCTATCAGTTATAATTAAGGTACAAATTAAGGAAAGAGGTAATCACCTATGAAGACTAAGGCTATCGACTACATCATCAAGACCATCGAGCGCAAGGCAGACGAGGTTCAGTTCAACATCGACGAAAATGCAGATTACTGCAAAGTTTGCCAAATCGTCACCGACTTTGACTATGATGGCAAAGTTCCTACCTTTGAAGAAAAGGTATTCTGTGCCAACACTCTGCAGAACCTCTGCTCCTTCTTTGGTCTGCAGTATGATGTCCTACTGGACAAGGCAATTGGGGAGTGCATCGCTCCCCAAGCCTAAAAAATAGTGCTTGACAAGACCGTAAAAGTATGATACAATAACAGTACCAAAAGACGAAAGGAATTGATTACAATGATGAAATTTGAAATGACTTATCACGCACAGGTGGAACGCATTGACCGCCTTTCCGCTTGCATTACCCACATCGGTGTGGGCGAGGTCGTAAAAGAGGTCGAAAGATATGGGGCAGTTGAACGGCTGACCGATACTGGCTTAGTCCTCATTGTTAACCCCCAAACGAACACCCTTATCACCGGCTATGCCGCTACTGTTAAACAGTTATGCGGTATCTATCAAGGGCAGAGAGTTCCCCAATACCTTTACAAGAGAGTGCAGACTAATACAAAGAAATACGCTTTCCTCTACAAAATGTAGCAAAAAGGGGTTGACAACAACCCCTTAATGTGCTATAATACTTATAGAAACCAAGAGTTAAAGGAGTGGCAACTATGGAACAACCCACAATTACAGGTATTATCGTTTTAGGAGCAATCACCCTTACCTTATGGCTACCAGTAATCCTATCCCCTTTCATCAACTGGAATTACGACAAGAACGCAAACAATCCCTACCGCTATTGCCCCGAAGCAGACCAAGAGGAATGGGAGGTAATGTAAATGATTATCGGTTATTCTGAACAGACTTTGTGGAACAACATCGCCAAGCAATTAGGTGAAATCCAAAATGAACACGATTGGGCGGTGCATTACAAGCACACGGGAGAGGTCGAGTGCGTGGAAGATTGCGTGCGAAACATCATCGACAGTTGCACCGCAATTATGGAAAATCTCGAACACCTAAAGGGGGAAAAATTGTAATGAAAAAGTTGATAAATTTTCGTTGCCTTGTTTCTGTTAATGGGGAAGAATACTGCGACACAAGCATTTGGCAACACCTGCGGTATTATGATACTGTGGGCGAGGTTGAAAGAATTATTGTTGATTGGGAAGAAGCCTACAAAGCAATCAATGAGCATAAAGTGCTCAATGCCACAGTTGGTGCAACCCTATTCAAAAATAGACCAACAATCATCATTCACTATGGTGACCTCAATCGGTGTGACCGAGAGTTCAGTGCAAAGCAATTCAAATCCTTAAGGTATAAATGGATAGCTGAAGAAGTTGACCAAATCTACACTATTAAAGAATTGGCTGACCTACTCCCTGCCGACCAGTTTTGCGAATGGTTAAAAGACCAAGGAATTTCAATAATTGGGGGTTGACAAAACCCCCTTTGTATGCTATAATAACTACAGAAAGTGAGGTAATTGAAATGAAAGACAAACACGAAACACGAACAATCGACCGCAGAGTATTCAAGAAAACAGGCGAAGAATTGCAACAGTATCTTGCGTTCCGCAAGAGAGGTGGCAAGGTTGAGAGCAAGAAAAAATACAACCGACAGAAATTCAAAAGAGGTGATAAGGAATGATGAATGATGTTACATACGCAAACTTGCTTGACCATTTAAATGAAATGAGCCAGGCTCAGTTAGCCAATTTGCTGACCGCAACAGAAGACAGAATGACAGAACGGCTTGACCGCTTCCATTATCTGTGCGGACAAGTCAAGATTTATCTTGACACCATCTTCCAAGAGTTTCCCAACTCTAAACTACCATTGACCAAGACCACCGCAGGTGAGATTGATTTAATGGACTACATCGTGCCGAGTGATTTCGTAGAAAAATGTAAAATTGGAGATTGACAAATCCCCTTTTCCGTGATATAATAATTCCAAGAGGTGATAAAGAATGACTACAATGTTAGACCTGTTGGAGTCTGCAAGCAAGAAGCCCTACCACGAATGGTCTTATGGAGAAATGCTTGCATATGAAATCCAACGCACTGACAGCGAAATTCTGAAATTACAAAGAGCCTTGAGACAGGCACAAGACAAATCTGCTCAATTAAAAAAGCAAATGTATTGTACCTTAACAAGAATTAACTCTTGTCAATAAGTCACCCGCGTTTGCCCGTTAAAACCGGACGGCAGAACCGGGCAAACGCATTAGCTTTATCAACAAGAAAAAAACACTTGACAACTGGGCAGTCTTGTGTTATAATAAAATAAAAAAATGAAAGGAAAAACACTATTATGAAAAAGATTTTTGCATTGCTCCTCGTGATTGTCTGCTTGGTCACCTGTTTTACAGGTTGTACCGCCGCAGAAAATGTCAATCACAACCTGTCGCAGAAAGCCGACAACTTCGAGGTAGTCCGGAAGATTACGGTCTACAACGCACGAACTGACCTTATCGTTATGGAAATGGAAGGCTTGATGAGCCTTTCTAATAACTCTACCAGTGAGTTGGTAGTTACCTGCAAGGTCGGTCCAAGTGAGTACAAAAAGAACTATATCTATCTGAATGAGTATGTTATTTATGTGGTGGAAGATATAAGCGGCTCAGTCACCGACCCCTACCATTACAAGGTACATTTCTACACGGCTCTGCCGGACATCGATTTGAATAAGTAAAATTAAAA
>JAZNAJ010000133.1:0-10720 GCA_045586445.1 Clostridia bacterium
CCTCTGCACCCATTCCTGCACGGAATGCGTCGTTACCATACTTTTCACATTCTTCGCGGTATTCTCTTTCGCTGAGAATCTGATTTTTCATAAGTCCGGTCTTGCCCGGGTCAATTACAACATATGATGCAAAGTACAAAACCTTTTCCAGGAGTCGGGGGGACATATCAAGGATAAGTCCCATACGGCTGGGGATTCCCTTAAAGTACCAGATATGTGATACAGGAACCGCCAACTCAATATGGCCCATTCTCTCGCGGCGAACCTTTGCACGGGTAACTTCAACCCCGCAACGGTCGCACACAACGCCTTTATAGCGAACTCGCTTATACTTTCCGCAATGACATTCCCAGTCCTTTTGCGGACCAAAAATCTTTTCACAGAACAAACCGTCTTTCTCGGGCTTTAAAGTTCTGTAGTTTATCGTTTCGGGCTTTTTTACCTCGCCATGAGACCATTCTCTTATTTTTTCAGGCGAAGCAAGACCGATTTGTACAGCATCGAAATTCTGATATTCACTCATTAGATTATCACTCGACTTTCTGCTCACAATATTAATCAAGACTGCCGTCTTCGGCTATGAGCGGCCGAAGACAAGGCATTTTAAATTTACAACCGGATTAAAGTTCCTCGTCGGTGTCATCCAAGTCAAAATCGTCAGCCGCAAGGTCAAACTGCTCGTCATCAAGAGCAGAATCTTCCATGTCTGTATCTTCAAAGTCATAGAAGAGGTCGCTGTCAATAAGTTCATCCTCAGAAACCGAAGCTTCCTCGTAATGGTTATCCGGAGCATCCTCATTCTTGTCGATACTTACCTGCAAATCTGCGGGTTCGTCAGCATCAATACATTCCTTCAATATAACTTCGTTACCGTCAGCGTCAAGAACCTTAACATCAAGTGCCAAGCTCTGAAGTTCCTTGATAAGAACCTTAAACGATTCCGGAACTCCCGGTCTTGGAATATTCTCGCCTTTGACGATTGCCTCGTAAGTCTTAACACGACCAACAACATCATCGGACTTGACTGTAAGTATTTCCTGAAGTGTATATGCTGCGCCGTATGCTTCAAGCGCCCAAACTTCCATTTCACCGAATCTCTGTCCACCGAACTGAGCTTTACCACCAAGTGGCTGCTGAGTAACAAGTGAGTACGGGCCTGTGCTGCGGGCATGGATTTTGTCGTCAACCAAGTGTGCCAGCTTGAGCATGTGCATATAACCAACAGTTACACGGTTATCGAAGGGCTCACCGGTACGGCCATCATAAAGGATGGTCTTTCCGTCTCTCTCGTAGCCGGCTTGTTCAAGAGCATCCATAATGTCATCCTCGTTGGCTCCGTCAAATACGGGGGTTGCAACCTTCCAGCCAAGAGCCTTTGCGGCATAGCCCAGATGCACCTCAAGTACCTGTCCAATATTCATACGCGAAGGTACGCCAAGGGGGTTAAGAACAATCTGCAGTGGTGTTCCGTCGGGCAAGAAGGGCATATCTTCTTCAGGAAGTATTCTTGAAATAACACCCTTGTTACCATGACGACCTGCCATCTTATCACCAACAGAAATCTTTCTCTTCTGGGCAATGTAACAACGAACAATCTGATTTACACCGGGATCCAGCTCGTCGCTGTTTTCACGGGTAAACACCTTAACATCAACTATAATACCATATTCACCGTGTGGTACACGAAGTGAAGTATCACGAACTTCGCGAGCCTTTTCACCAAAAATTGCACGGAGAAGTATTTCTTCTGCGGAAAGTTCGGTCTCGCCCTTAGGTGTAACCTTACCAACCAATATATCACCGCTTGATACTTCAGCACCAATACGGATTATACCGCGTTCATCAAGGTCTTTGAGTGCATCCTCACCTACATTCGGAATATCGCGGGTGATTTCTTCCGGACCAAGCTTGGTATCACGGGATTCAATCTCGTATTCTTCGATATGGATTGATGTGAGAATGTCTTCTTTTACAAGGCGCTCGTTTATCAGCATAGCATCCTCGTAGTTATAACCTTCCCAAGTCATAAAGCCGATAAGAATGTTGCGGCCAAGACCGATTTCACCATTCTTGGTGGAAGGTCCGTCAGCGATGATGTCGCCTGCTTCAACCCTTTCACCTTCAACAACGATAGGTCTTTGGTTGATACACATACCCTGGTTTGAACGGGTAAATTTGATTAACTTGTAGGTATCTGTTTCGCCTTCGTCAGTTTTAACCTCAATCTGGCGAGCCGAAACCTTTGAAACAGTACCGCTGCGTTTTGCAAGAACACAAACGCCTGAGTCCTTAGCAGCCTTAAACTCCATACCTGTACCGATAATCGGTGATTCAGGAAGAAGCAGCGGAACAGCCTGACGCTGCATGTTTGAACCCATCAGTGCACGGTTAGCATCGTCGTTTTCAAGGAAGGGTATCATCGCTGTCGCAATTGAGGTAACCTGTCTTGGCGATACATCCATATAGTCAACACGGCACTTGCCAGGTTCTGCCGAAACTTCAAGGAATTCATCCTTGTATCTGGTAACAACCTTCTTGGCAATGAACTTATTGTTCTCGTCAAGGGTTTCGTTAGCCTGAGCGATGTAGTAACCATCTTCTGTGTCGGCAGTCATATATTCAACAATATCTGTAACCGAACCTGTTTCTTTGTCAACCTTGCGGTAAGGAGCTTCAATGAAGCCATATTCATTTACCTTTGCAAAGCCACTAAGCGAGTTAATAAGACCGATGTTCGGACCTTCAGGAGTTTCGATAGGACACATACGGCCGTAGTGAGAATGGTGAACATCTCGAACTTCGAAGCCGGCTCTTTCTCTTGAAAGACCGCCGGGGCCGAGGGCAGAAAGTCTTCTCTTGTGAGTAAGCTCACCAAGAGGATTAATCTGGTCCATAAACTGTGAAAGCTGTGAAGAACCGAAAAATTCCTTAACCGCTGATGTAACAGGGCGAATGTTGATAAGTGTCTGTGGTGTGATTGAATCAAGGTCCTGAGTGGACATTCTTTCACGGACAACTCTTTCCATTCTTGAAAGACCGATTCTGAACTGATTTTGAAGCAGCTCGCCAACGCTTCTTAAACGACGGTTGCCAAGGTGGTCAATATCATCTACATGGCCAATCCCTGCAGCAAGGTTGCCAATATAAGAGATTGAAGCAATGATATCGTCAACAACTATGTGACGGGGGATAAGCTCGTCACGGCGTTCTGTAAGAGCCGCCTTGAATTCGTCAGAGTTCATATCAGGGTATTCTTCCATAATTTCTTTAAGGATAGAATAGCGAACTTTTTCGTTTATTTCGTAATCTCTGGGGTTGTAATCAACCAAATCAGCAAGGTCAACCATACCATTTGAAAGAACCTTGGTAGTATGCTCGTCGTCAACCTTGATGGTAACTGAATTTATGTTGGCAATTTCAAGAGCCTTTGCCATCTCTGCAGTAATTTTCTCACCTGCTGAAACGATAATCTCGCCTGTTTCAGGGTCAACAAGGTTTTCAGCTGAAACCTGGTCAACTATACGGTCGCTGAGCTGAAGTTTTTTGTTGAACTTATATCTGCCAACTCTTGCCAAATCATAGCGTTTGGGGTCAAAGAATAAATTGGTGATAAGAGATTTTGCGCTCTCGATTGTGGGCGGTTCGCCCGGACGGAGCTTTCTGTATATTTCAAGAAGACCTTCTTCGTGGGTCTTTGTTGTATCCTTTTCCATTGTGCGGAGGATACGCTCGTCCTCACCAAAAAGCTCGGTGATTTCGGCGTTTGTACCAAAGCCAAGGGCACGAATGAGAACCGTAATCGGGGTCTTTCTCATTTTGTCGATTTTTACATGGAACAAATCATTGCTGTCGGTTTCATATTCAAGCCATGCACCACGATTGGGGATAACCTGAGATGAGAACAGCTTTTTGCCGATTTTGTCAAACTTGTCATCAAAATACACCGATGGTGCACGGACAAGCTGGCTGACGATAACTCTTTCTGCACCGTTGATGATGAAGGTGCCGGAAGGTGTCATAATGGGGAAGTCACCCATAAAGATTTCCTGTTCCTTAACTTCACCGGTTTCCTTATTAATAAGTCTGACCTTGACTCTAAGGGGTGCAGCATAAGTCGCATCCCTCTCTTTACATTCTTCAATGTCGTATTTCGGATTCATATCTATTCTGTAATCAATAAACTCCAGAATGAGATTTCCTGCGTAATCCGTAATAGGTGACACATCGTGGAAGACCTCTTTCAACCCTTCGCCCAAAAACCAATCATAGGAGTTTTTTTGGATTTCGATAAGATTTGGCATGTCAATAACTTCTCTTATCTTTCCATAGCTCATACGAGTGTTTCTGCCAAGTTTCACCGGATGTACCATAAAATCAATCACCTCTTCGTAATATTTGTGGTCATGCCGAAAGACGACCAAATTAGTGTATAAATTAAGCAAAATAGCACAACATATAGTGGTATTTTTGCATTTTTTAGAAAAAATTTCACAAAAATATTTAAAACAAGTATTGCATTTTTTAAAAGCTTGTGCTATACTGAAACTACATCAAAAATAACAGTAAAAATATAGGTAAAATTTAAAAAATCGCAAAAAGACGCACTATAATAGATGGTAATTGTATCACAATCAAAGTGCTTTGTCAATGAATTTTTTTAAAATTTTGCATATTTTTTAAAACACGGATAAGGCATCGGATAAATTTCCGGTGCTATTATAATATAGAAAGGAAATTTTTTATGAGGCTTTCCAACCCAAAGGAGTTAAAGGCGGTTATCGAAAAGCACGGCTTTAGTTTTTCAAAATCCCTTGGTCAGAACTTTTTGATTGACCAGAATATTCTGGACAAAATAGTCAGCGGATCAGGCATTGATGATGCGTGGGGCGTTCTTGAAATCGGGCCGGGAGCGGGAACTCTTACCCGCGAGCTTGCCAAATCGGCAAAGAAGGTTGTGGCTGTTGAGATAGACAAAAGCCTTATTCCTCTGCTTGAAGACACCCTTTCGGATATGGAAAATGCAGAGGTTATTTGCGAAGATGTAATGAAAGTAGACCTGCATCGCCTTATCGCTGAAAAATTCGCAGATATGCCCGTTGCTGTTGTAGCAAATCTTCCTTATTATATTACAACGCCAATTATTATGAACTTCCTCGAAAACGAAATTCCCGTCAAATCGTTGACGATTATGGTTCAAAAGGAGGTCGCTGACCGTATGGCAGCAAGTCCCGGTGGCAAGGATTATGGAGCATTGTCGGCGGCAGTACAGTTTTATACAGTTCCCAGAATTATCTGTCGGGCAGAGCCTCATTGCTTTATGCCGCAGCCAAAGGTAGAATCTGTTGTAATCAGTCTGGAGGTATTGGAAAGACCAAGTGTTGATGTTTCTGACCACGATTTTATGTTCAAAATCATTAAATCAGCATTTGGGCAAAGGCGCAAAACTTTGCAGAACGCTTTGGCGAAAAGCCCGTATATTTCTTTAAATAAAGATGCGGTTGCGGCTGCAATCAAAGAAGTCGGGCTTGACCCGAATATCCGTGGCGAGAAATTGTCCCTTGATGAATTTGCTAAGCTATCGGATATTTTGGAAAATAAATAATTCTGGAAAAACCGGTTTTTGAATGTTTATAACAGGAAAGGATTGAACAAACTATGACAAGTAAAGAAAGAGCGTACCTAAGAGGTTTAGCAAACCGTGTTCCGGCACTTTATCAGGTTGGTAAAGACGGAATATCTGAAAATATGATAAAGCAAATAAACGACGCCCTTGAAGCAAGAGAGCTTATCAAGGGGAATGTTCTTGAAAATTCAATGATGAGTGCGAGAGAGGTCGCTGAGGAGCTTGCCGAAAAAACAAACTCCCAGGTTGTTCAGGTTATGGGCAACAAATTTACTCTCTATCGAAGGACAAAAAAGAATCTTTGCGAAATGTAGCCTTTTTGAGGCAGGGAAATATTAACTTTTCATTACAATATAGCAAAGTCTGTTGACTTTTTTCGGGACATTGAGTATAATTCTTCTATGTGTAGGCTTTTGACCTACTTAAGTTTTCACGAAAGGTAAATGATGCGATTTGAATACCTTCAGCAAAAAAGGGAAAATAATCTTATCTTTAATATGTTCTTTTTGCATTGTGTTCGCCACAGTAAGTGGTATAATTTCTGCCAAGCTGCTTTCTGGGATGTATTTAGGCGATGAAGTTTCACTTGAATCTCTGGACGCACAGACCGATGTGGGCATTGTCAACATCCTTCTTCTTGGCGTTGATGAGAGCGGTATGCGAAGCGATACAATTATGCTTGCCAGCCTCAACGGCAGAACAGGTAAACTTAATATACTGTCAATACCCCGCGACACAAGAGTTCTTGTCGGCAGATACTATCAAAAAATTAATGCCGCTATTGGGATTGGGGCACAAGAAGTTCGAAAAGGTAATTTGAAAGAGCCTGAAGAACTTAGCGTTCAGAAAGTAAAACTTTTGACCGGTCTTCCTATTCACTATTTTATGAGTGTGAACTTTGACGGATTTAAAGAAATAATTGATGCCATCGGCGGAGTGGAGTTTAATGTTCCATTCCGGATGAAATATGATGACCCTGTTCAAAATCTTCATATAGACCTGCAACCCGGTTTGCAAGTTCTTGATGGGGAAAAGTCCCACGACTTTGTAAGATTCAGAAAGGGCAATCCCGGGTATCCCGGTTATGCAATGGGCGACCTTGGCAGAATTGAGGCACAACAGGCGTTTATCAAGGCTCTTGTTTCGCAAAAGGTGAATGCAAAGTATCTGCTCAAGGCAGATGATATATTTGAGGTTGTGTGTCGATATGTCCGTACCAACTACACCGCAAAGGACCTGATAAAACACATCGGGGCAATAAGCAAAGTTTCTGCAGACACGGTTACTATGTATCAGTTGCCCGGTGTGGCACAGACCATAAACGGTGCCTCCTACTTTATCTGTGATGACGCAAAAACTACCAAATTGGTAGAAACTGTATTCAGCCCATCGGCAGAAAAAAACTCCGATACTGCTGAAACAAAGAGTTAAGCAAGAAAAGGACTGCCCATACAACAAACAGCCCTTTTGGGGATATTTGTGCTGACATAGCTCGGCAGAATGGAGAACATTATGAGTATACGCGTATTAATGGCAACAATGCAATTGGACATCGGTGGTGCTGAAACACATATTGTAGAACTTTCAAAAGAACTTTCACGCAAAGGCGTGGAGGTTTTTGTGGCATCTTTTGGCGGTGCTTATGTAAAGGAGCTTGAGGATTCGGGAATAAAACACTTTACCGTTGCCCTTAATCGCAAGAACCCTTGTTCACTGCGCAAGGCATATCATGCCCTTGAAAAAATCATTGTTGAAAACAAAATAGATATTGTCCACGCCCACGCCAGAATCCCGGCATTTATTTGCGGACTTCTTCGCAAAAAACTCAGATTCCGTTTTGTTACAACAGCGCATTGGGTGTTTGACACCAAATTTCCGCTAAATCTCCTTTCTAACTGGGGGCAACGAAGCCTTGCAGTAAGCGACGATATAAAAAAATACCTCACCGACAACTATGGAGTTGCGGCTGATAATATCCGCGTTACCATCAATGGTATCGATACCGAGAAATTTTCGGACAGTATTGATTTTTCTGATATAGCGGCGGAGTTTGGTTTTGGCAAGAACAAAACCCGTATTGTGTATGTAAGCCGTATGGATATCGACCGCAGCCTTGCAGCCCACAAGTTGATTGAGGCGGTGCCTGAGCTTTATTCAAAGATCCCCAATCTGGAAGTTGTAATAGTTGGTAGCGGCAACGATTTTGAGCCTGTCAAGAAAGAAGCCGAATCGATAAATACCCAACTTGGAGATAATGTAATAATTGTGACCGGTGGAAGATGCGATATAAATAAATTTGTGGCCGCGGCAGATGTTTTTGTCGGCGTAAGCCGTGCCGTTCTTGAAGCCATGGCTGCGAAAAAGCCTGCCATTATTGCAGGCAACGAGGGCTACATAGGTATTTTTGACGAGGATAAACTTAGTATCTCAATTGATACCAACTTTTGTTGTCGCGGGTGCGCCGAAACCACCACTGAAGGACTTTGCCGCGACCTTCTTACCGTTCTTGATCCAAACAATGCGGCATTGCGCAGCCGCCTTGGTGAATACTCGTATCAGACGGTAAAACAATACTATTCGGTTGACACAATGGCTGACGATGCTCTTAAAATGTATATTTCAGTTGCAACAGATAAACCAATCAACGAAGTACAGACTTCCCAACTGGAAGAAGCAAAAAACTGTCTTCTTTGCGGTGGTATGCGACAAAACGATGTGGTTATATCAGGGTACTATGGCTTTAAAAACAGCGGCGATGATTCCATCCTGACATCCATAATCCGTGACCTTAAAGAGGCTTGTCCTGAGATGAATATAACCGTCTTGTCCAAGAATCCCACCGAAACAGCCCAGCTTTACGAAGTGAATTCCATAAACCGCATCAATGTGTTTCGAATCTGGAAGCTCCTTAAAAACACAAAGCTTTTAATAAGCGGTGGCGGGAGCCTTATCCAGGATGTAACCAGTTCAAAATCGCTTTATTACTACCTTTCGATTATGCGTCTTGCAAAAGCAGCCGGAGCAAAGGTTATGCTCTATGCCAATGGTATCGGGCCTATTACACGAAGCAGAAACCTGAGGTATATTGAGAGCACCCTGAATCGTGTGGACTATATCACCCTGCGTGAGAAATCCTCCCTTGAGGAATTAAAGCGGTTTAACCTGAAGGATGTTGCCTGCAAGGTAACTGCCGACCCTGTTTTCACCGCAGATGCGAGCAGTAACACCGCTGTTGATGGTGCTTTGGTTAAAGGCGGAATTGTTTCCGGCGATAAATTCTTTGTTGTTACCGTAAGAGAATGGGAAGCCGCTGACCCCGAATTTGAAAATAAAGTATGTCGGTTTTGCGAATGGGTATATGAAAATTACAAAATAAAACCCTTTGTTGTACCTATGCAACAACGCTTTGACGCAGAACTTTCTGCAAGGATAGCCAATAAGGTGGCAATCCATCAGGGAATGATAAAAAGAGGCTTTGCTCCTGAAACGCTTATGGGAATAATAGGCCGTTCAGAGTTTGTTCTGGGTATGCGACTTCACGCCCTTATCTATGCCGTTAAAATGGGTGTGCCGGCAATTGCACTTGACTACGACCCAAAGGTTGCAGCAGCTATGGCAAGTATAGATTTTAAATACTGTGAAAAGGTTGAAGATATTGATGTGGAAAAACTTTGTGGTTTCGCCACGGAGATAATTGAAAATCGCGACCGTATCTGTGAACAAATAGTCAAGAAAAGCGAAATGTTTTGCGAAGCGGCAAAGGAAAATACGAAAATCGTAATTGACCTTTTAAGGAAATAGATTGGATATAAATGCACAGAGAAAGAGCACCAACCATTTGGTTGGTGCTCTTCTTAGAGCCTTATCAGTTTTGATTATTCATCAATTTCAGTTAAGGATTCTTCATACTTCGCAAGAATCATATTCTGGAGAAGCTCTCTGGTGTCGGCGTTAATAGGATGAGCAATATCCTTAAACTCGCCGTCAGGAGTTTTGCGGCTTGGCATAGCGATAAAAAGCTTGTCCTGACCTTCGATAACCTTGATGTCATGTACAACAAAACAATCATCAAATGTAATCGAAACAACAGCCTTCATTCTGCCCTCCGCATTGATTTTTCTGACTTTGATGTCAGTGATTTCCATAAAGATGCACCACCTTCCGTCAAACTTCCGCTTGACATATTTATATGATAAATATCATATTTGATAATTTTTGCATAAAAATTCTTTAAAAATAATATAATAACTTATATTGAAAAATTTCTCAAACTGTAGTATACTTAAGGTGAACAATAAGATAGACAATACTGACTAAGTTTAAATTCCAAGGAGATGAACTAAAGGTGAATTCAGCAAAGTTGTTAAATCTTGCCGAAAATGCGCAGATACATATGATAGGCATAGGCGGAATAAGTATGAGTGCGCTTGCACATATGCTGAAATTTTTTGGTTACAGAGTAAGTGGTTCGGACCGTACCGAAACCGAAATAGTGAAAAAGCTTGTCGCTGCGGGAATAGATGTTAACATTGGCCATAATGCCGACAATGTATCCTCGCCTGATTTGGTGTGTTACACAGCCGCAATACCTGCCGACAACCCCGAGCTTGTAAAGGCACGGGAGTTGGGGATACCAACTTTGGAAAGAGCAGAGCTTCTGGGGCAACTGATGAAACGCTATAAATTCCCCATAGCCGTTGCGGGAACGCACGGAAAAACCACAACAACCTCAATGCTGTCACTTGTGTTGCTTGAAGCCCGACTTGACCCAACCATCCTTGTTGGTGGCGAGCTTCCTCAAATCGGCGGCAACTACAAAATAGGCACAAATGACTACCTTGTGTTTGAGGCGTGTGAGTATGTTGAAAGTTTTCTTCACTTTAATCCGTTTATCTCAGTAATAACCAATGTGGAAGAAGACCATCTTGATTACTTCACTGATATATCTCATATTATATCAGCTTTTGAAAGTTTTGCAAGACTAAATTCACTACTTGGGTGCATTATTGTATGTTCTGACGATAAAAATACCCAGACCGTTGTGCAAAACATCAAAAACCGCGTCGTAAAATACGGCATAATTAGTAGAAATAACGA
>JAZNAJ010000134.1:0-8986 GCA_045586445.1 Clostridia bacterium
TACGATCCGACTTCGTATCAAAAAGACCCCGAAAGGATTTACGGGGTCAAGGTTGATGATTATGAAATAAAATTTCAAGTAAATGAAAATAAAATTAAAGTAATTTTAATACAAAAAGATTTATAGCGAAGAAAACAAAACACAAACGACGCTGTTATCACAGATAAAGCAGCGTCGTTTTATATTTTCCCGGAACATATTAGATGTATTTTTTTACAATATTTGCAAGCTCATCCAACTTGCTTTCAATATCCGCAACCAGTTTAAACTGTGTACGGGCACGGTCAAGATTGTGGCTGTCGTAATGTACCTTAAAGTAAACATCACCGTTTATGTAGTCAGCAAGAAACCGGATACCACATTCATAAGTCATAATAAGCGCTGAAATTGGCAAAAGTTCAATTTCCTTAGGTGTTATTGTGTCGCGCATTTGCTCTACAAAGCCTTTGGTAAATTGCTCAAATTTTTCCACATCAAACCAGAATGACTCGATTACATTTTCAACAGAAAAGTGTGACACTATCTCGCTGAGATTATAATTTATCGTAGCATCCTCCCTGGATTTTTTCTTTCATGGCATTTACTACCATATCTTTATCTTCTCGGTATGTAACACCATACCATTTTTCGTTTGTTTCTAATACTCTGACCTTTTTACCCTGTGTTTTTATAATATTGTCGATAACAAATGGGATAAAGAATTCGTCTTTGAGTGGGTTTTGCATATTATTAAGAAAATCAACAAAATCTTTTTCAAGGTAATCAAAAACATCAGGACCAAGTCCCCACATATTCATTGATACAATGGTGTCAAGCGGTATGCCGGAATTTTTGTCAATGGCGGTATGCTCGGTTATGCTTTCAAGATAACCATTTTCAGCCTTGCAAACGCCTCTGGCAACAGTGCCATTTTCGGTGAGTGTGTTTCCTAACTGAAAGCCCACCATGCACATTCCATCGTTGTTTTCAAGGTAGTCATTTATTTTTTTAAATGAGTCCTGACCATAATAATCATCTGCGTTTATGATTGCAAATGGTGTTTTTACAACATCCTTTGTGCAATAAATAGCGTGCCCGGTTCCCCACGGTTTGGTTCGGTCAGAGGGGGCGGAGTAACCTTCGGGGAGATTATCCATATCCTGAAAAACAAACTCACAGTCAACAATTTTTTCGATTCTTTGTTTTGTGATGGCACGGAAGTCTTCTTCTATATCCCTTCTGATAATAAAGACAACCTTATTAAATCCTGCCTTTACAGCATCGTAAACTGAAAAATCCAAAATAACTTCACCTTTTGGTCCGATTGGTTCAATCTGCTTGAGCCCGCCAAAACGACTGCCCATGCCAGCTGCCATAACAACCAAAGTAGTATCTTTACTCATTTTAAACCTCCACGAAGTATAAAAATATATTCAAGCGGCATTTGACTTACACAATAAATGCACACTTATCCATATTATACCTTCATTAATATCAAAAGTATTTGCACAAAAGCAAATTTTTTTTACACAAATAAACAAAGCATTAAAATAATTAAAAAATGGAATGAATACAGATGATTAATATTTTTTTGAAAAAATATAAAAAAATGCTTGCAAAATCAAAAGTATTCTGCTATAATAACTTGAGTTAAATTAAATTCGTTTATTTTGATTTTATTTAGGAGGTGTATATATAATGGCAAAATGCGAAGTTTGCGGTAAGGAAATGAAGTTTGGAATTAAAGTTTCCCATTCACACCGTCGTTCCAATAGAACATGGAAACCCAATATCAGAAGAGTTAAGGCGGTTGTTGACGGAACTCCAAAGAGAGTTTATGTATGTTCAAGATGTTTGAGATCAGGTAAAGTACAGAGAGCTGTTTAATTACAAACAAATTTACGAGGACAAGTTAACCTCAGCATTTGGCGGAAGCGGTCATGCTTTGCTTGCTGAGGGAGACGGGATTAAGATAAACTGATTTTTTAAGAATATCTGTTTGAAAATCAATACTTAAGTTAAGAGAAATAACTCACATTGAAAGATGTGGGTTATTTTTTTTACGAGTTAACACCTGTACAGATTAGTATAATTATTGGCTTTCAAACAACCTCTTTTTTGCATTTTTTAACCACCTTTTGGATAAGATAGAATGTAGATTTATATAAAGGTGGTGGATGATATGAAAAAACTTTTTTATAATGGAGAAATAGTTACTGTTGACAAGAATGACAGCATACATCAGGCATTTGTGGTGGAAGACGAAAAATTTGTTTTTGTTGGCAGCACTCAAAAGGCTCTTAAGTATATAGACGAAGAAACTGAAACAATTGACCTTGGCGGTTGTGCGGTGGTTCCGGGGTTTATAGACTGCCATATCCATATGGCGGTTGCGGAATCGGGAGCCGGTGAAGAGGTCCTTTTAAGTAATGAGTCGGGAGTAAAGACGGTTGCTGATGTTTTGGAAAAAATCTCAGCGGCAGGCAAAACCAAGCCGAAAGGCGAGTGGATTATCGGTGGAAGCTATAACCACGAGAGCCTTGCAGAAAGAAGACATATTACCATAGAGGAACTTGATAGTGTCGCCCCCCATAATCCGGTCATGCTCATACACAAAAGCGGTCATATGAGCGTGTGCAATTCGGCAGCTTTTGAAATGGCAAAAAAATCAGGGTTACAGTTTCCCACAGAACATACTGTTATGACAGAAGCCGGCAAATTCAGCGGACTACTCAAAGAAACAGCACATTTTATGATGCTGCAAAAATCACCGCTTTTGCCAAGTGATGATGTCTTGGTTGCCGGCATTGAGAAGTTTTGCACAAGGCTTCTCAAGGCGGGTATAACCACCTCTCACGATGCAGGTGGGTATGGCAGTGCGACATACAGAAGTTTGCAATGTGCAAAAGACCAGGGCAAACTCAGAAATCGTGTATATACAATGCTATGGACACTTTTCGGAAAGGACGCTCAAATTAAGAATGCAAATGTTATGGTGGAGTCAGGATTTTATACAGGTCTTGGCGATGATTTTTTAAAAAAAGGACCGATTAAAATTATGGTTGACGGGTCAGCTGTGGGCGGAACCTGTGCAACAACAGAACCGATTTTGCCCAAGATGAGTATTTTTCCTGCAACATTTACTCAGGATGAGATAGACGAGATTTTTATCAAAGGACATAGGGCAGGCTTTCAGCTTACGGCTCATGCGGTGGGTGACAAGGCTATTGAAATGACTTTAAATGCTTTTGAAAAAGCGAATAATCTGTATCCAAGAAAAAACACAAGGCATCGGATAGAGCATTGTTTTTTGTGCCCCGAAAGGCTTATGCCAAAAATTAAAGAATTAGGAGTAATTCCAATCCCAAATCCGGGATTTTTAGGCGTGTGGGGCAGTGTTTTTGAAAAATACTATGGAAACAGAACAGAAGATGTTATACCCTTGAAAACCTTTGAAAAATATGGAATAATGACACCTTTTGGCTCTGATGCTATGGTGATTGATAAGCTTGAACCATTGTTTGGGATTGCGGCGGCTATGGAACGGCGGGATCTGGAAAGTGGAAATACGATAGGGGAATCTCAACGAATTGACTTTATGAGGGCGCTCAGAAGTTACACTTATTTTGGTGCTTATGCGTCATTTGAAGAAACCTTGAAAGGGAGTATAGAGTCAGGGAAACTGGCAGATTTTGTGATATTGTCTGATTCAATCCTGGGGAAAACCCCTGAACAAATACGAAAGATAGAAGTTGTTAAAACCTATTTGGGTGGAGTTTCATACTGAATTTAACAACTGCCGTTTATCAGGAGTAAGGCGCAGACCTTTTCCTGATAAAACGGCGTTTTTTATATATAGGGAATGGTGTATTCCACATTTTTTAAGTTGTATTTTTTTGAATAAAAGGAAAGTCTTTTTCTGAAAAAAAACAGACGCATTGAGCGCCAGCTACCAAAGACGACTTTTTTATTGCGATATGTTTGTTAAAAGCCCTTGCATATTTTTTTGTGTTGTGGTATACTTATTAAATATATTGTACAATGCGAAAAGTGTCGGCTTACGACAAATTATTTGGATAAATTTCAAAGATAAGAGGCTTATATATGAAAAAAGAAAATACAAAGGCGTTGCGTGAAGGCGCTATGATGGTGGCACTTACAGCTCTTTTGATGTTGCTGACAAGATATATGCCATTGTTTTCATTGATAGGTACCTTTGTTTGCGGTGTGCCTATGGCTGCTCTTGCGGCACGGAATGGCTTCAGAGTGCTTGTTCCGGCAATGATATCGGTACTTCTTGTATCAATATTTATTGACGGGAATATTATATCGGCAATTTCGATGATTCTTATGTCGATTGCACCGGGGGCGGCAGCAGGCTATATGCTTGGCAGAAAAAAGCCGTTTTTTATGGTACTATTTGCTACATGCCTTGTTGTTTGTTTGGGCTGGATTTTTGAACTTATAGTCATTGAAACAGTGCTGGGCAGCAGCATAGAACAACTTTTTGGTGAAACTATAGAAAAATTTGAATCCATAATGGCGGGTATGCTTGAGAATATGGGCAATACCTCAAATGGGGAAACGAATATAACACCAGAGGAGTTTTCGGCAACTGTTTTAAAAACTGCCGAAACCATTATCAGGACATACTTCCCTGCGTTTGTGGTGATAAGTTCTATGGCTACGGGATACATAATACTCCGCATTTCGGCATTTGTGATAAACCGCGCAAGGCTGGCAAGCGTTGAACGGCTTCCGTTTTCTATGCTTCAGGCACCAAGGAATATGAGTACTGTTGCCATAATATTTTATATAATTTATATGTTTATGGACAGTCGGGCAAGACTTTGGCCGGTATTTGCAAACATTGTTTTTATCCTTTATACGATAATAGGGATTTGCGGACTTTCGGTTGTTGATTATAAGTTTAAAAGCAAGGTTAAACCCTCGTTAGTCAGGTTTTTAATATATGGCGCAGTATTTATATTCGGCGGGATATTTATGAGCATAATATCAAGCGTATTGGTAATTATAGGAATTCTCGACACAGGGCGCGATTTTCGAAAAATCGGACAGCATAGTGAAGAACTTTAAAGATAATGGAGGTTACCTCGTATGAAATCGAAAAAGTTAACCATTAAGGATTTTTACAACACAAAGCAAAGATATCTTAGACTTTCTGTATATACGGCACTTTGCCTTGCTTTGGTTATAACCTTGGCAATAAATCATGGAAGCGAATATTTGTGGGGCCTTTTGCTTACGGCAGCGTTTGTGGGGTTTGAGGTATACAACATAAACAAAAACCGCAGGGGTTTTATAAGTTTTATTAAGAATTTGGATTTTTGTCTTAATGATAATTCAAGGGGAACTCTTTTTAATTACCCCGCGCCCCTTGTTATTACTGATACAACGGGTAATATAACCTGGTATAACGAAAATTTTGGGAATGCAGTTGGCGAAACAGAACTTTTTAACAAGTCTTTAGAAAGTATTATTCCACAGATTCAGGTGGATAAGTTTGTCGATGAAGAAGAAAAGATTCATATAAACTTGAAGATTGGCGAAAATTATTATGATGTGTGGGGAAATGTTGCGCGTAATCACAAATCAAGTAACAGGGAGGATTTGATTGTTTTTTACTTCATAGACAAGACCTCTGAAACTGCAGCGATCAAGCTTCGTGAAGACGAAAGAATGATAGAGTGTGTGGTTATAATTGACAACTATGACGAGGTTTTGAAAGAAACTGCCGATTCCAATCATGGAGCGCTTTTGGGCGAAATTGAACAAAAGATAGGTTCCTGGGTTGCCTTAGGAAACGGAATACTGCGTAAATACGAAAGAGATAAGTTTATAGTATTCTTCTCCAATAAGAATTTCGAAAAAATTATGGAAAATAAATTTTCCGTACTTGATGAGGTAAGGGCAATAGACCACGAAAACAAAATACCGGTTACTCTCAGTATAGGTGTGGGTAAGACGGGTGAAGATGTTGCCGAGAATGATAAGTTTGCAAGACTTGCAATAGATATGGCACTTGGCAGAGGCGGCGACCAGGTGGTTATCCGTGACAATGCAAACTTTACTTTCTTTGGGGCAAAGACCCGCGAGGTAGAAAAACGCACCAAGGTTAAGGCAAGGGTGGTTGCGCACGCTCTTCGAGAACTGGTCGACCATTCAGATAAGGTTATAATAATGGGGCATACAACCGCGGATATGGACTGTATCGGTGCTGCGATTGGCCTTTTCAAGGCAGTAAAAAGCCGTGGGAAAGATGCTTATATTGTTGTGGATGTTGCCAAAAACAATGCAAAGCCACTGGTGTCAGAGTTTTCAGAACTGCCTGAGTACGAGAATGCCTTTATATCCTCAGAACAGGCGCTTAATGTGTTTACACCGGAAACTTTGGTTGTAGTGCTTGATGTTCACAGACCAGTAATGGTGGAATGTCCCGAGCTTCTTAAATATGCAAAAAATATAGTACTGATAGACCACCACAGGCGCAGCGAGGACTTTATCGAAAACGCAGTGCTTGTTTATCACGAGCCTTATGCGTCATCAACTTGTGAAATGATAACAGAGATATTCCAGTATATTCAGGAGGGGCAAAGACTGACCAAACAAGAAGCCGAGGCTCTGTATGCGGGTATATTTATGGATACCAAGGGATTTACCTTTAAAGCGGGGGTAAGAACCTTTGAAGCGGCGTCATATCTAAGAAGAATGGGCGTTGACCCGGTAAGTGTACGCAGACTTTTCCAAAGCGATATAAAGAACTGTATTGCAAAGGCAGAGATAATAAAAAGTGCGACGGTTTACAGGGAAAACATTGCTTTTTCATATCTTTATGAGGAGTGCCCCAATATGTCGGTAACTGTTGCACAGGCGGCAGACGAACTGCTTGACATTACGGGAATTGAAGCTTCTTTTGTGCTTGCAAAGACCGGAAATCGTGTTTTTATAAGCGGAAGGTCGCTTGATAGCATAAATGTTCAGGTTATTCTTGAAAAACTTGGTGGCGGTGGTCATATTACTATAGCGGGTGCACAACTTGATGATGTTACAATCGAACAAGCTGATGAAATGCTGAAAAACGCAATCGACGAGGTATTAAATCAATAGGAGGAATAAAGATGAAGGTAGTATTATTGCAGGATGTAAAGGCTCAGGGCAAAAAAGGTGATTTGATAAATGTAAGTGATGGTTATGCAAGGAACTTTTTGCTTCCTAAAGGTCTTGCAAAAGAGGCAAACAGTCAGGTTTTAAATGAGCTTGAGGGAAAGAAGGACGCAGCAGCCTATCACAGAAATATAGAAGAAGAAAAAGCTCGCAATATTGCCGAAAGAATGAAGGAAATCATTGTTAAACTGGAGGCAAAGGCAGGCGCGGGCGGTAAATTATTTGGTTCTATTACATCAAAGGATGTGGCTGAAGCCCTTAAGGCCCAGTTTAATATTGATATAGACAAAAGAAAGTTTGACCTTAAAGACGGAATAAAGACTTGCGGCACCACAGAGGTACCCGTGAAACTTTATCCCGGTATTAACGGGACATTCAGAGTTAGCGTAACTGAAAAGAAGTAGTATTTAAAAAATCGAAAGATAAGGAGGGAGCCATATTGGAGGAAAGAGTTAACACCGAAACTTTGGGATATGAGAGGGCGATGCCTTTCAGCCGTGAGGCAGAGCAATCTGTGATTGGTGCCATGCTCTTGGATATGCAATGCATACCGGATGTAATGGGACTTTGCAAAGCAGATGATTTTTATATTGAAAGACACAAAGAATTGTATCTTGCCATAGTTGACCTCTATAATATGGGGAAACCTATTGATATTGTTACCATAAAGGACCAGCTCACATTAAGGGGCAGCTTTGATGCCGTGGGTGGACTGAGTTTTGTTATGGAAACAATGAATATAGTTCCCACCACAAGAAACGCAAAACATTATGCCGAGATAGTTTCGCAAAAAGCAATTCTGCGTCAACTTATAAAGATGGCAGAAGGGGTTTCTGAACAATGCTACCGCGGTGATGAAGAAATCGAAGCTATTATTGGCCAAACAGAACAAAGAATAATCGATATATCTCAAGGCCGAAACTCCGGCGGCCCTGTGCATATAAAGACCTATTTAGGGCAGAGTGTGGAGGTTCTTGCAACGCTTTCGGATAATGGTGAGGATGTAACGGGGATACCCACGGGTTTTATTGATATAGACAAGCGAACTGCCGGTTTGCACGGCTCAGAGCTTATTCTTATTGCTGCCAGACCGGGTATGGGTAAGACCTGTTTTGCTCTTAATATTGCCCAGAATGCAGCAATTCAAAACGGCACAACTGTTGCGATTTTCAATCTTGAGATGCCGGGCATCCAACTTGCCAACCGTATGCTTTCAAGCGAAGCGATGGTAAAGGCAGGAGCACTTAAAAAGGGCGATATCCATGACGAGGAATGGGAAAAAATTGGTGAAGCGGTAGATGTATTAAGCCGTGCCAACATTTATATTGACGACACCTCGGCAATCACAGTTTCTGAGATATGTGCCAGATGCAGAAAACTTAAACTTGAAAAAAACCTTGGTATGGTTGTTATCGACTATATCCAACTTATAAGCTCCAAGGGTGGTGACGGAAATCGTCAGCAGGAGGTTGCGGAGATTTCTCGCTCGCTCAAAGTATTATCAAAGGAACTTAATATCCCTGTAATTGCACTTTCACAGCTAAACCGTTCTGTGGAAAAACGAGATGTGAAAGAACCCGCGTTAAGCGACCTGAGAGAATCAGGTTCAATTGAACAGGACGCAGATATGGTTATGTTCCTTTATCGCGAGGGCTATTACAACGAGGAAGCAGAAGAGCCAAACAAGACAAAATGTATATTTGCAAAACACAGAAACGGTGAAACCGGTTATGAATTTTTGACTTGGCTTGGTGAATATACTAAATTCTCGAATTGGAGTGGCAAGTCGGGGGGCCAAGCGGTCTTAGGAAGGCAATAGTAG
>JAZNAJ010000135.1:0-4377 GCA_045586445.1 Clostridia bacterium
AGTGCCGGCACAACTGGTCTAAGAATTCACGACAGATTAAGCATAAGAAACGACATTGAACTTATAAAGCTTGCCGAAGAGGTTCGCAAAGACCCTGCATCAAGAGCGGAAGCAATAAACAGCGCAGATATAGTTTTTCTCTGCCTGCCTGACGAGGCGGCAATTGAAGCCGTATCAATGCTGAAAAATGATAAAACAACCATTATAGATACCTCAACCGCTCACCGGACAAATGACAAATGGGCATACGGGTTCCCTGAACTTAATGGTTATCGTGAAAAGATTGAAAAATCTCAGCTTATTGCAAACCCAGGCTGTCACGCCAGCGGATTTGTGGCACTTGTTCAGCCACTTCGCGAAGCGGGGATCATATCCTCCGATTTGCCTCTATCCTGTTTTTCCATCACCGGTTATTCAGGCGGTGGCAAAAAGATGATTGCCGAGTATGAATCCGCCGACAGAGATGCGCTTTTATCCGCTCCCCGCCAATATGGACTGACTCAGCAGAAGCATTTAAAGGAAATGATAAAAGTATGCGGCATTGACTCTGCCCCTCTTTTCTGCCCCATAGTTGCTGACTTTTACAGCGATATGAAGATTACTGTTCCCCTTTTTGCAAAAGATATCAAAGGAACAATATCTGACATTGCCGATATTTATAAAAACCTTTACAAGGGCAAGCTTATTCACCTTAGTGAGCAGGCTGACGAAAATGGATTTCTTTCAGCAGCTGCATTTTCAGGCAGAGACGACATGGAAATATCCATTTACGGCAATGACGAAAGAACTCTTCTCGTTGCTCGTTTTGACAATTTGGGCAAGGGTGCATCGGGTGCTGCAATTCAGAATATGAATGTAAAATTAGGACTTGCAGAAGACACCGGTCTTAGTATATAATATATAGGAACAAAAAGGAAGGTACATAAAAATGAAAATTATATCAGGCGGTGTTACTGCCGCACAAGGATTTAAAGCAAATGGTATTCATTGCGGCATCAGAAAAAACAAAATAAAACGCGATATTTCACTTATTTATAGCGAGGTTAAGGCTTCCGCTGCCGCAGTTTATACATCAAATCTTGTAAAAGGCGCACCCATCGAGGTGACAAAAAAGAATATTTCTGACGGCAAGGCGCAGGCTATCATCTGCAATAGCGGTAACGCAAACACCTGCAACGCGGACGGAATTGAAGTTGCAGAAAAAATGTGCGAGCTTACAGCAGCTCAGCTGGGTATTCCTGCAGAAGATGTTATTGTTGCCTCCACAGGCGTAATCGGTCAGCCTCTTGACATTAATCCCATTGCAAACGGTCTGCCCGAACTTGCAAGGGGTTTAATGGAAACGGGCAGCGACCTTGCAGCTGAAGGAATTATGACCACCGACACTGTAAAAAAAGAAATCGCAGTAGAATTTACTCTTGGAGGCAAAGTTTGTCGTATTGGCGGGGTTGCAAAAGGTAGCGGTATGATTCACCCCAACCTTGCCACCATGCTTGTATTTATTACAACCGACGCTGCAATTTCTCCCGAAATGCTTCAGAAAGCTTTGTCCGGAGATGTGCAGAATACATTTAATATGATAAGTGTTGATGGCGACACCTCAACCAACGATACAGTCGCAGTCCTTGCAAACGGTATGGCAGGAAATGTTGAAATCACCGAAGAAAACGAAGATTTTGAAGATTTTATGGCAGCACTGAACACTGTCAATGTTCATCTGTGTAAAATGATTGCCGCTGACGGAGAGGGTGCCACAAAGCTTCTGGAATGCAATGTTTCGGGTGGTAAAACACTTGAAATTTCCAAAACAGTTGCAAAAAGCGTTATATGCTCCAGCCTCTTAAAAGCGGCTATGTTTGGTGCTGATGCAAACTGGGGCAGGGTGCTCTGCGCAATTGGTTACAGCGGCGCAGATGTGGATGTTACAAAAATTGATGTATCTTTCAAATCTGCAAAAGGCGAAATCGATGTTTGCAAACTCGGTGCAGGCGTTCCATTTTCGGAAGAAAAAGCGTCTGAAATTCTTCACGAAAAAGAAATTGAAATTATAATAAACCTTAATGATGGCAACTTTAGTGCATCTGCCTGGGGTTGCGATCTTACATATGATTATGTAAAAATCAACGGTGATTACCGTACCTGATGAAAGGATAAGCAAAATGGACATTAATTTTTCAAATGCACAGCGTGCCGAAGTTTTAACACAGGCACTCCCCTACATAAAAAAATATAACGGCAAGGTTGTTGTTGTAAAATATGGTGGCAATGCCATGATTAACGAACAGCTTAAACAGCAGGTTATGGAAGATATTGTTCTTCTGTGGCTTATTGGAGTGAAAATTGTTCTGGTTCACGGCGGCGGTCCGGAAATTTCCGAGCTGATGGACAGACTCGGAAAAAACCCCGAATTTGTTGATGGACTCAGGGTCACCGACAAGGAAACAATGGACATAGTTCAAATGGTGCTTGCCGGCAAGGTTAACAAAAGCCTTGTTACCCTGCTTGAAACAAAAGGCGGTAATGCCATGGGTATTTCAGGTATGGACGGCAGACTTATTGAATCAAAAATTAAAAATGAAAAACTGGGCTTTGTAGGCTCCATCACAAAAATCAATATTCAACCCGTAGTTGACCTTATGGACAACGGATATATTCCGGTAATTTCCACTGTCGGATGCGACAAAGATGGCAATACATACAACATAAACGGCGATACTGCCGCTGCATATATTGCAGGAGCTCTCGGAGCTGAAAGTCTTATTATGATGACCGATATCGCCGGCATCCTCCGCGATAAAGACGACCCTTCATCTCTCATCCCCGAAATTACCATTTCCGATGCGGCAACTCTTCAGGATGAAGGTGTCATTTCAGGCGGTATGATTCCAAAGGTTGACTGCTGTATAGAAGCTATAAATAAAGGTGTAAAAAAAGTATTTATTATGGACGGCAGAGTTCCCCATTCCATACTTATGGAAATTCTTACAAACGAGGGCGCCGGCACCATGGTAAGAGGTGACAAGTAATGAGCAGTTTACAGACAAACGACAAGCTTTATATTGCAAATACATATAACCGTTTTCCTGTAGAAATTATTTCAGGAAAAGGCTCCGTTGTTAAGGATACATGCGGGAAAGAATATATTGATATGGGCTCCGGAATTGGCGTTACCGCTTTTGGTCTTGCCGATGACCAATGGGCAGATGCAGTAGCTGCTCAGGCAAACACCCTGCAACATATGTCCAATCTTTACTATACTGAGCCATGTATCAGGCTTGCTGAGATTCTCTGCAAAAAAACAGGTATGAGTAAGGTTTTCTTCTGTAACTCAGGAGCAGAAGCAAATGAATGCGCCATTAAAATTGCCCGCAAATATGCGGCTGACAAAAAAGGCTTTGAGTACAACACTATTATCACTCTTGAAAACAGTTTTCACGGCAGAACGCTCACAACTCTTGCCGCTACCGGTCAGGACCATTATCACGAGCTTTTTCAGCCTCTCACTCCCGGATTTGTTCACACTCCGGCAAACGACCTTGACTCACTTAAACAAGCGGCTATTAAAAACAAAGCTGCCGCAATTTTAATTGAATGTATTCAGGGCGAGGGCGGTGTTATCGCACTTGACGAAGAATTTGTCAAAGGTGCATATAATTTTGCAAAAGAGAACGACATATTATTTATGGTGGACGAAGTTCAGACGGGTAATGGCAGAACAGGCAAGCTTTACGCATATATGAACTACGGAATTATGCCCGATGTTGTTTCCACAGCCAAAGGTCTTGGCGGCGGACTTCCGCTTGGCGCAGCTCTTATGAGCGAAAATGTTCAGTCGGTCCTCGGCTTTGGTGACCACGGCTCCACCTTTGGCGGAAATCCGGTATGTTGCGCAGGAGCACTCAGCATTATAGAAAGAATTGACGAAAAACTCCTCTCGGAGGTTAAAGAAAAAAGCAAATACATATTTGAAACCTTGTCTGGCGCAAAAGGCGTCGAAAGTATAAGCGGAATGGGACTTATGGTTGGCATAAAAACCACTGCCCCCGCCGGCGACATCTTAAAAAAGTGTATGGAAAAAGGCGTACTTTGTCTCACAGCAAAAGATAAGTTAAGACTTCTTCCCGCCCTTAACATTCCGTTTGATGTTCTCAAAAAAGCAATCAATATTATTAAAGAAACCTGTGCGGAGGTGTAATATGATTAATTTAAAAGGTAAAAGTTTTTTAAAACTTCTTGACTTTACTCCGGAAGAAATAGGTGGTCTTATCGACCTTGCTGCTCAGCTTAAGACTCAGAAAAAAGCAGGAATTCCCCACCGTCTTTGCGAGGGTAAAAATATAGCTCTTGTTTTTGAAAAAACAAGCACAAGAACCCGTT
>JAZNAJ010000136.1:0-2627 GCA_045586445.1 Clostridia bacterium
GGGGCGGTGGGTAGGTACTGATAGTTCCAAACCCTCTTTGTCACGCTTACGCGTGCCACCTCCCCCGGAGGTGGAGGCTTATTTTAGTAAAGTTTCGGTCAAGCCTTTCCAAAGGCTTGCGAGTCAAGAGCAGAGCTCTTGTCGCCTCCGCAGAGGCGAAATCCCCCACGCGCCTTCCTATTAAATCTTCTTAAAATACTTAACCGCAGACTCAAACATTCCCATATCGAACTTACCGGGTACGTTCTTGTAAAGACCGTTACCGATACGCTCACTGTGACCCATCTTACCGATTACTCTGCCGTCGGGAGATGTGATACCCTCGATCGCGAATGCGGAATTGTTGGGGTTGAATCTGATATCGGTGGTAACTCTGTCGGAAAGGTCAACGTACTGGGTGGCGATCTGTCCGTTTGCCGCAAGCTCTCTGATGAGGGCTTCGTCTGCCAGGAATCTACCCTCACCGTGGGAGATCGGAACGGTATAAACGTCGCCGACTCTGGTGTTTGCAAGCCAAGGTGACTTGTTGGAGCAAATTCTCGTGCGAACAAGCATGGACTGGTGGCGTCCTATGGTATTGAAGGTCAGAGTGGGGCATGATGCGTCCGTGTCAATAATCTTACCGTAAGGAACAAGACCAAGCTTGATAAGTGCCTGGAAACCATTACAGATACCGCACATAAGACCATCACGCATATCAAGAAGCTCGGTTGTTGCCTCTTTGATTTCCGGATTGCGGAAGAACGCTGTGATGAACTTTGCAGAACCGTCAGGCTCGTCGCCGCCGGAGAAACCACCCGGAATAAATACTATCTGTGATTCCTTAAGAGATTTTGCAAATGCCTCAACCGATGCAGAGATGTCTGCCGGTGAAAGGTTTTTGATTACAAAAATCTCGGGTTCGGCACCTGCATCACGCATAACCTTTGCCGAATCAAACTCGCAGTTTGTTCCGGGGAATACGGGGATAAGTACCTTGGGTTTTGCCACGCCGATTTTGGGTTTTGCCACAGACTTACCATCAAAACTGAATGCGGGGATTGTTTTTTCCTCGAAGTCAATATTGCAGGGATAAATCTTTTCAAGTTTTTCTTCATACACCTTGCTGATGTCTGCAAGATTAAGGCACTCGCCCTTATAACAAATGGTGTCATCTTTCTTGGTTTTACCAAGAGGTGTGCCCACTGCCTCGTTACAGTTAAGCTCTACAATAAATGAGCCATAGCTGTAACCAAATATGTCTGACATTGTAATCGCTGAATCAAACTCAAAGCCGATTCCGTTACCCATAGCCATCTTCATTATGCCCTCGGCAACGCCACCGTATACAGGAGTATATGCCGCAACTGCCTTGCCCTCGTGAACAAGTCTTGTAACTGTCTTGAAGCAATCAAGCAGGCTTTCTGTAACGGGAAGACCGTTTTTGTCGTATTCGGGCTTAATCCAAACCACTGGATGTGATGCTTCCTTAAATTCAGGAGAGATTATATTTTTAACCTCGTCGGTTGTAACCGCAAAAGAAACAAGTGTCGGGGGAACATCTATGTTTTCAAAGGTTCCGCTCATTGAATCTTTGCCGCCGATTGCCGCAATCTCCAGATTCTTTTGTGCGTCAAGAGCGCCAAGAAGCGCCGCCATTGGCTTGCCCCATCTCTTTGCATCCTTTTTTGGTTTTTCAAAGTATTCCTGGAAGGTGAGGTACACATCCTTAAATTCTGCACCTGTTGCAACCAGCTTTGCCGCCGACTCGACCACCGCAAGGTATGCGCTGTGGTAGGGGCTCTTTTCGGCAATGAATGGGTTGTAGCCCCAGGACATTACCGAGCAGGTGTTGGTGTGGTGTTTTTCAACCGAAACTTTGTTTGCCATCGCCTGAATAGGTGTAAGCTGATACTTGCCACCAAAGGGCATAAGAACTGTGCCTGCACCGATGGTGGAGTCAAATCTTTCAGAAAGGCCTCTTTTTGAGCAGACATTAAGGTCGTCTGCAAGTGCCATAAATCCGTCTTTAAAGTTTGCGGGGATCTCCTTGTCGAACTTTTCGGGTTTGCTTGGTGCAATGTCAATGTGCTTTTCTGCACCGTTTGAGTTGAGGAACTCGCGGGAGATATTTACAATTTCCTTGCCGTTCCAGTGCATTACAAGATAGGGTTTTTCCTTTACGGTAGCAACAACAGTTGCCTCCAGATTTTCCTTTCTTGCAAGCTCTTTAAATCTTTCTACATCCTTTGCCTCAACCACAACAGCCATTCTCTCCTGAGATTCGCTGATGGCAAGCTCGGTTCCGTCAAGACCATCATACTTTTTGGGAACCATATTAAGGTCGATTTCAAGACCATCGGCAAGCTCGCCTATTGCAACCGAAACACCGCCTGCACCAAAGTCGTTGCAGCGCTTGATTAGTTGCGAAGCCTCGCGGTCGCGGAATAGTCTTTGTAATTTTCTTTCTTCGGGGGCATTACCCTTTTGAACCTCTGCACCGCAGGATTCAAGGGATTCAACGGTGTGTGATTTTGACGAGCCTGTTGCACCGCCACAGCCATCACGACCTGTTTTGCCGCCCAAAAGGATTACCTTGTCGCCGTCAACGGGACATTCGCGGCGTACATTTTCTTCGGGAGCTGCTG
>JAZNAJ010000137.1:0-5010 GCA_045586445.1 Clostridia bacterium
CAAATTTCAAAGCCGATGTGTGTGTTGTTGGCAGCCCCACCTGCGTGCCAGCCTCTGTGTTCCCAAGGCAATGTTTGGTACGTCGCAATGCTGCCATCCTTGAGTTTACCGATAAAAGCGTGACAGCAAATCTGTCTGCCACCGGGGGTATAAGTATTCCAGTGGTTGCCATAGGTGTTTACACCAAGGTAACCATCATCAGGACCGACATAACGCTTCAACCAGGGGTTGTTAGCCCCAGTTGAATGAACCATTATGCCTTTGACCTTGATTTTCTGATTCGCCTTGTAACAGGCGTTGTTAGTGAGAATCTGTTTCTTCAGTTCCATTGCTGTTTTCCTCGTCTTTCTCTTCTTCGTTAATCTGTTCGAGAATTTCCTTGAGCTTCTTGGGGTAAGGCATACCGAGAGTTGCCGTGTTCTCAAGAATTGAAATACCTTCATTCGACAGATAGAAGAAGATAACTGCCGAGCGAAGAACCCCTGCATCACCGAGAATGTAAACATCAAGGATATTGCCTACACCCACGAGTAGGAAAATAAGCACCTTTTTGAAGATGCCCGTAAAACCTACTCTGCTTGAGAGGGTTTTGTTGCTGATGGCTACCATAATGCCACTCACATAATCAATTACCACAAAGGCAATGAGGGCATAAAGGAAACCATCAAAGCCTCCGAGGAACCAACCTACGACTCCACCGAAAGCTGTGAATGCTGCCTGAATAACTGTCCAGATCTGTTTCATAGTTTTTTGCCTCCTTTGACAAAAATTTTTATATTAAAAAAAGGCACCCTGGACGAGTACCTAATTTCCTTATGTCAGCCAACCGGGTCTTTCCGGTATTAGCAAGGTTTCTGTAACATCAAGCCAGGCTTGATACCACAATTGAAGTTCTGCAACTTGCGTTTCTGAAAGCATTTCATACCATAGTTGGCCTCTGTTAATAATTGGAAAGCACTGCTGTTCTCTCTCAAAACGAAGGTCATCAAGGATATGCTGATTGTCAAGTTGTGAGCGTTTATCTTCATCAAAAATAAGAACACCATCTTTAACTTGATAGGCTTCGAAGTTCACTTCAAAGTGTTCAAGGTCAGAAGGTGCTTCAATTTCTATTCCGTTTGTTAGATTCCCTATTTCGGCATAGCTTTGAACATAGCCGTTTTCATTGATGCGTATTTGCATTATTTATTTCACCTCAATTCACACCAAATACTCTTGATATGAAGCCATCAGAACTTCTTGTTGAAATTGTAACTGTTCCGGTTGTACCCGAATAAGACAGCGTAAATGCAACATAATTCACCTCATCGGCAAATTGATATTTAAGTCCCGATGTTGTAATCATAGATTTCGGAGTTATCATAGTACAAATTGCAGAGCCATCTTTTGGTCGCCCTATGATAATGTATGCCTTGTGACTACCATAAGTAAAAGTAGCGGACCCCTCCGTTAGTGTGCCTTTATATAGGCTCGTGCAAGTAAGACCGAGATTGGTTCTTGCTGTAGCCGCTGTAGTAGCTCCTGTTCCACCGTTAGCTAACGCAACCGTACCGGTTACATTGGCTGCATTTCCCGTAAAATTACCATTCGAATTTATATATCGAGTCAATGCAGTATTCGTAGCATCATTAAAATTCGTATCGGTTGTGTAACAGAAAACTAAATTCTCTCCGTATGAACCAATGTCCCAGGCACCGCTTACAGTCTTTGTAGAAATTATAGGAAAGAAAGATGCACTTGAGGAATTACTTGTAACTCTTAAGGCTGCGTTTGTTCTTCCCTTAATCCATTGTCCGCCGACACCGGCTTTTAATATTTGACCTGTCATTGTACCGCCGGCCAAAGGCAGAACACCAAGGTTAGCACGAGCATTAGCTGCTGTCGTAGCACCAGTTCCACCCTTGCTTATAGGTACAGCTGAAGATAATGATGAGGGCGCAACCGAACCAGTAATAGAACCCGTAATCTTCGCATCTCCAACTACATGAAGTGCAGCTTCAGGATTCGGTGTGTTGATACCTACCTTTTTCTTCCTGAGGGCAACCAGGGGTGTGCCTTGAGGAACGACATAGTACAGGTCAAGGGATGATAAGCTGTTTAGTTTATCACGAATTTGTATATGCACATCGTAAGAGCTGTCCGTTGCGAGGGAACAAAGCTCAAGGTTTGAAAAAGAAAAACTTGAACCGCTTTGTGATACGGATGAAAGAATGCTCGTGTACGAACCATAGCTACTTGCACTCGTTAATTTGTATCTGTAACGGACATATAAAAGGCTGTTCTTTTGAGTACTGCTGACAGTAATCGGTGAAATTGTACCGCTGAAAGTAAGTTGCATTTCGGCTTCAATTTCATTAGTTCGTCTTAATGATAAAGATGAAACTTTCGGTTTTGCATAAGCAATAACCGTAATATCCATACTTTTACTTACCGTGTAACCTCTTGAGTCGGTCGCTGTTACAACGACACTTAAAGTACCGGATTTTGAAATAGCACCAACGGTTAAAGCAGCACCTGTTGTATTCGATTTCGTCACTCCGTTACAAGTTGCCGAATAGCTTACAATGCTTGCACCGTTTTTTGCTGTAGCGGTAGACGGGGTTACTTGTAAAGTAGAATAACCTTGTATAAAAAGTTGGTTATTTCCCGTAACTCCTGTGGTAGTTGTGTTCGTATCAGCCACTGTAAAGGCCCCCATCGTGGGCGAGGAATTGCCCGACGAAGTTTGAACAGTAGCTGTTTTTGACGATGCCGAACCAATCTGCGTTGAGCCGTTTAATGTTGTAAGCACGAAAGTTCCCGTGAATGATTTCATGCTCGCCATTGCATTAAGAAGCGTTGTTCTCTGTGAAGAGGCCAAGGTTATCGTATTATCTGCTGTTCCCTTCGTAAGGGTGATGCCAGTAATTGTAAGGTAAGTTGTGCTGCCGTTTTTTATAGCCAAGGTGTGGCTATATGACGCTTCATAAACCGTTGTTTTCAGAGTTATTTTTACTGTGGATGCATCAGCCGTTACCGTACCGACCGAAGATAAAACCGAACCACCGAGGGTTTTGGCTGTTGTTGCCGACGAAGTACCATACACCTGGTTGCTTTGTTTTCTTGCCCTTACCTTTACCGAATAAGAAGTGTTCGGCGTAAGACCGGAAAGAGATATACTTGCACTCGTTCCGGCAGTCGTTGAAAACTGCGTCCAAGAAGAACCTCCGTTTGTGCTGTACTGCCATATATCGGCTTTAGCGGATGATGTGGCTGAAATCTTAAAGCCGTTAGCTGTTATTGAACCTACAGTACATTTAACAGTGGGTGCAGTACGGTCGATTGCATCGAGGCTTATTGTTGCCGATGCGGTAATTGTACCGATTGAAGTTCCGGCATAAGTACCATCGAAACGCCAAGAGGCAGACAGTTTGACCCCAGTCTTTGTACCATCGCTGTTATGATTTACTCGTACTTTTTTTGTTTTTAACAGCTTCGAATGAGTCGTTGATGAATCATCCTCCGAAATGGCGGGACTTGAGAACGTTTCGCTTGTTCCGTTAATTGAAGCCGTGCAGTCATCTCTTGCACCTACATAAAGGGATGCATATTTCAGATAGACCTTTAAGGTAACATCAGAATAGTTTCCCGTAACGCTTTGTGTGGCTGACCAGGTACAGTACAAGCCAAGATATGTAGACGGATATTTTGAAAAATTACCACTCAATGCCATAGCTTTTTACCTCCTTAGTCAAGAATTACAATATTAAGTCCGTCAGAAGCTGTGGGCATCGGAACGAACTTTGTTTTACCAACGGTAAGCTCACCGTCAACAGTGGTTTTCTTTGTTATGGTTTCATCCTTATTAAGGGTGAATATTTTCTCGTCGTTGTAATAACCGGAAAACTCCGTGTTGTTAATAACCGTTCTTTGTGGTGAATCGGCATTGGAAACTTCAATACCTCTTCGGTCGATTTTCACCTCGGTGGTGTATATCTCGTTGGGTGCGGGAGTCCATTTCTGAACTATAGAACCCTCGGTAATCATAATGTCACCTATATACAAAGAGGCAGCTCTGCTGTATGCGTAAATGGTTATGGTACCGTCTTGCACATCATCGATTACTGCAGTAAAATCCTGCCAATCAAATGCAGAAGAAGTATTGAATAAATCCACATACTTATCACCGTTATATGTCACACGGAAATAACCGGAGTATGTGCTTGTCTTTTTTGCTCTCAGGGACACTACATAGGAAGTCCCGGTAACAACGCCTGTTATAACCTGAGTAAGGTCTGAATAAGCACCGAGAACGAAGCAAGAATCGGCTGTCGTGTTATTCTGCGTGTCAGTGGCGCTATTTGAGGATACTGTTCCGCTGTAAGTCCAGTCATCGGATAATCCGTTAAGACCCGAGGAGTTTTTCACCAGGTTTATACCACCGATGAAACGCTCCGATACTTTGACACCCAAACCTTCAACCGTGTGTTCAAGTTCGGAGATTTTCTCTTGAGCAGCAATAAGCTCATCGCTTTGATTACCAAGCTCATCGGTTACTGTTTTCACTGTTTCCGTAAGGTCTGATACATAGCTTGTAAGACCTTCGGCAGTTGTTTGTAGTTCGGATGTTTTCTCGTTTGTTTTTACGATGTCTTCTTGTATGCCTTCTATTGAAAGATTTGTCTCTTCAAGGGAAGAGGTTGTTGCATAAGCATTTAAATGCACTTCACCCGTTTCCAAGTCCCAATAGGAAGAACCATCTTGTGACTGAAGGACACCAGCTTTGATGATATTGGCAACAAGAGTACCGGAAGTAATAAAATCAGCTACGATTTCACCACCGGAGGTTATTGCTGTTGTATAAGGTCCGTTGTAACCACTACTGCTAAATCCAAGACCTCCAACATTCCACCGCCATACATTTACGGCAGTGTTAATATCGGGGTTGTCAAGAATAAGCAGTTCATACGGCTGTCCGTTCTCGGAATAGGTATTGATAACCACGTATCCACCGCTTTGACCGGTAATAAG
>JAZNAJ010000138.1:0-7064 GCA_045586445.1 Clostridia bacterium
CCTAAGACCGCTTGGCCTCCGACTTACATTATCAACCATTTCGGGCCAGGTTTCAAAGGTTTTACCTGCACCTGAAATCGCCTGATATGTACAAGCAAGAACATTTTTAATACCAAATCCCATAAGTGGGTGAAGTGCCGGAACATAGCTTTGAAGTGAACAATTTGACTTAACCGAAACAAATCCGCGTTTTGTGCCAAGACGCTTCTTTTGAGCTTCAATGATTTCAGCATGTTCAGGGTTGATTTCAGGAATAATCATTGGAACATCGTCTGTGTGTCTGTGCGCTGAGTTGTTTGAAACAACGGGACACTCTGCCTTTGCGTATGCTTCTTCAAGGGCACGGATTTCGTCTTTCTTCATATCAACTGCACAGAATACAAAATCAACCTGAGCTGCTATAGTTTCAATATCTGCAGTTGCATCATATACAACCATATCACGAACTTTTTCGGGGATTTCACCCTTCATTGCCCAACGATTGCCTACTGCCTCTGTATATTTTTTGCCTGCACTTCTTGGCGATGCTGCAAGAAGCACAATATTAAACCAGGGATGGTCAGCCAAAAGAGAAATAAATCTCTGCCCTACCATACCGGTAGCACCTATAATACCTACATTAAACTTTTTCATTTCATAATCCCCCTAATATTATTCTTTCAAATATTATATGACAACAACCGCTTAATGTCAATTATTTTTTGTAACAGAAATTTAATATTAATTCAAAGGATTTTAGGTATATTTTGTCGAAAATTAATTAGTAAGATAATTTATATTTTTGTATGAGGTTGATTTCTTATGAGAAATTGGTTAAAGACAGTTGTTTTATTGACAGTATTAACTGTGTTTATTTTTGCAGATTTGAATATATATGCCACGGATTATGCCGATACGCTAAGGGTTGGCATTTATTATGATTCAACAACGGTCAAAAGCCTGGAAATAGGCAGCGACACCGGATTTGCCATTGGACTTTTCAAGGACAGAAAGTTTATACCTGTAACGGAAGACAAGGGCAATGTTGTTTATGCCGAATTAGACAGAGCGGGCGGTGAACAGGCATATTATGTTTCATATTCACGGCATAATGCACCGGAAGAAGCGGCAGAAGCCAATGAAACCTTGCACAGTCAGGGTATGGATACATTTATTGCATATATAAATTCGGAGTATCATGTTGTTGGTGGCGAATACAAAAATAACAATGATGCAAGTTGGGCAGCGGAGAATCTGGCGGTTAAAGGCGAGGTTATTTCGTTATCCGAAAAGGCGATAAGACTTAAAAACAACGATGGCAAAATTGTATTTGTTGTTGATGACGGACTTCTGGGACTTTCGGTGTATAGTGCCAAATGGCAGGATTCAGATGCGATTTTGAGTATTTCGGGAAGTGCAAAGGGTACTTATCGTGGTGGCTTTGAATGTAAAAGCCTCGATGGAGAGAGTATTACGGTTGTGAATACCGTGCCGGTAGAAGCCTACCTTTATAGTGTGGTGTGTCGGGAAATGTCGCCAAGCTGGGAGGTGGAAGCCCTCAAAGCACAGGCAGTATGCGCCCGTAATTTTGCCTTGGGCAGACTGAATTATCACAAAAAATACGGATTTGATGTATGCAGAACGGTTTGTTGCCAAGCATACGCAACCACGGCAGACAATTCCCAAAGCGTACATACCGCAGTTGATGAAACCAAGGGTGAACTATTGTTTTATGAAGACAGCCTTGTTCAGGCGGTGTATTCATCGTCAATGGGCAAACGCACCGAGAGTGTTGAAAATGTCTGGGGCTCGAAGTTCCCATATTTGGTTAGCGTGGAAAACCCCTATGAGGATACAGAAAATATTTATAACGGCAAGTGGACAAAGACCCTTACAAAAACCCGTGCTACTGAAATTATGAATGCGCGAGGGTATGACATAGGGGCTGTAACGGATATAATTGTTTTAGAACGCACCCCTGCAGACAGCGTGCTTAAACTGAAAGTCCAGGGAACAAAAGGCGACAAGGTTTTCGAAAGGGAAAGCTGCCGCGGTATTTTCAGCGAGGTTACTTATAGTCAGCGATATACTGTAAGTCAGGGCGGAAAAACAGAATATCCTGTACTTTGTGTTTCTGACGGAAAAAGCACTGTGAAACAAAGTTCAAATACATTTGCGGTCATCAGTGGCGACAAAACGGTTTCTGCAATATCCGGCGAATGTACTGCGTATAACGGAAAAACCAAAAAATTGTACCAAACATCATCTTCTGATGGAGATGCAAACACCTTTGTTTTTGATGGCGAAGGTTGGGGGCACGGAGTAGGAATGAGTCAGTATGGTGCAAAGGGTATGGCAATGGCAGGGTTTGATTACGAGGAAATCCTGACACATTATTACACAGGCACACACATTGAAAGAGCGTACTAATTTTAATTGGAAAGGTAATAATTAAATTGAATATAAAAGATTTTTACTATGATTTGCCACAAGAACTGATTGCACAGACCCCGCTTAAAGACAGAACGGCTTCAAGACTTATGGTGCTTGACAGAAAGACCGGCGGGATTGAACACAAGCATTTTTTTGATATAGTGGATTATTTAAATCCGGGGGATTGTCTTGTAATGAACAACACCAGGGTTATACCTGCACGCCTTTACGGGGCAAAGGAGGGCAGCGGTGGCAAAATTGAGTTTTTGCTTCTCAAACGCCTTGCCATTGACACATGGGAGCTTATTTTAAGACCAGGCAAAAAGGCAAAGGTTGGCAGTCGTTTTGTGTTTGGTGATGGAAGGCTCAAAGCAGAGGTTATTGAGGTTAAAGATGATGGCAACCGCATAGTTCGGTTTGAGTATGATGGAGTATGGGAGGAAATTCTGGATTCTCTTGGGGAAATGCCATTGCCACCGTATATAAAAGAAAAGCTTGAAGACAAAAACAGGTACCAGACGGTATATTCGAAGATTGAGGGTTCGGCAGCCGCACCGACGGCGGGTCTGCATTTTACCGATGAATTACTGGAAAAACTCAGAAACAAAGGAATAAAAACAGCATTTGTTACACTTCATGTAGGGCTGGGAACATTCCGCCCTGTATCGGTGGAAAAAATTGAAGAACACAAAATGCACACTGAATTTTATCAGGTATCAAAGGAAACGGCAGATTTAATCAACGAAACCCGAAAGAATGGCGGCAGGATTATTTGTGTGGGAACCACATCGGTCAGAACCCTTGAAAGCAGCTCTCTTGATGATGGAACAGTTGTTGCCGGTTCGGGCGATACTTCAATATTCATATATCTGGGATACAAATTCAAGACAGTTGATGCACTTGTAACAAATTTCCATTTGCCGGAATCGACTTTGCTTATGCTAATCTCGGCACTTTATGACAGAAATTCAATAATGAAAGCATATAATGTGGCAATTGACGAGAGGTATAGGTTTTTCAGTTTTGGCGACGCCATGTTTATTAAATAGTGGAAGGATTAAAGATTTATGTTTAAACTGATAAAAAAAGATGGTAATGCCCGCCGTGGTGAGTTTAAAACTGTTCACGGAACAATACAGACTCCTGTTTTTATGAATGTAGGGACAGCGGCAGCGATCAAGGGCGGTCTGGATTCTTTTGATTTAAAGGAAATAGGTTGCCAGGTAGAGCTTTCAAATACTTACCATTTGCACCTCAGACCGGGCGACGAGGTGGTAAAGTCCCTGGGCGGACTGCACAAGTTTATGAACTGGGACAGACCAATCCTTACAGATAGCGGTGGATTTCAGGTATTTTCCCTGGCAAAGCTGCGCAAAATCAAAGAGGAGGGTGTGTACTTTTCGTCGCATATTGACGGCAGACGAATATTTATGGGACCTGAAGAAAGTATGCAAATTCAGTCTAATCTGGCATCTACTATAGCTATGGCGTTTGACGAATGTGTGGAAAATCCTTGCGAAAAAGACTATGCAAAGGCGTCTTCCGAGATGACTGTGCGTTGGCTTAAACGATGCAAGGCAGAAATGAGCAGACTCAATTCCCTGGAAGACACAATCAATCCAAATCAATTGCTTTTTGCCATTAATCAGGGCAGCACATACACCGATTTGCGTGTCGAAAATATGAAGCAGATTGCAGAACTTGACCTTGATGGATATGCCATAGGTGGACTCGCTGTAGGCGAGCCTGCAGAGGTTATGTATGAAATAATCGAGGCGGTAGAACCTTTTGCGCCAAAAGACAAGCCTCGTTACCTGATGGGCGTGGGAACTCCTGAAAATATTATTGAGGCGGTGTATCGTGGAGTTGACTTTTTTGACTGCGTTATGCCCAGCCGAAACGCGCGACACGGCACGCTTTTTACCTCAGAGGGAATTGTGAATATAAACAATGCCAAGTACGAGAGAGATGACAGCCCCTTGGACAGAAATTGCAACTGTCATACCTGCCGCAATTTCTCAAAGGGTTATCTTAGGCATTTATTTAAAGCCAATGAAATTCTGGCACTAAGACTTGCGGTAATTCATAATTTGTATTTTTACAACAAGCTTGCTGCGGATATAAGAACTGCTATTGAACAAGACTCGTTTGAAGAGTTCCGTCGCGAGAATATAGTAAAACTGTCAACAAGAATATAAATTAATTGTAAATATTTTGAAATTTATCTTGCAATATTTGGGAATAAAGGTTATACTTAGTATATATTAAAATTACAGGAGGTAATACACAAATGTTTTCATTGTTTACAACAGCTTATGCAGCACCTGCAACTACTGCTGCACCTGAGGCGGGAGCGGCTTCAATGTTTCCGTCACTTATTATGTTGGTTCTTATGTTTGCTGTATTTTATTTTATACTCATAAGACCCCAGAAGAAAAAGGAAAAAGAACTCAAAAATATGCTTGATGCGCTTAAGGTTAATGACGAGGTTGCTACAATTGGCGGTATCCACGGCAAAATCGTAAGAATCAAGGACGAACTTTTTGTTTTGGAATCCGGCATCGGTCAGAATAAGTCATATATCACAGTGGACCGCAGTGCAGTAAGCCGTTTCATTAAACGCGGTGAAGAGCCAAAGCCCACACCTATTCCCGGCGAAGAAACTCCTGATGAATAGTCTTGGCTCGGGACACAAAACAGTGATATGTCCCCGCAGAATATGAGAAGTAATATCCCCTCTTGTTCTTTCATATATTTATGGTGAAGGTAAATATCAAAGAGGGGGTATTTTTATGCTTAAAACCAATCAAATTGCAAATTCAAATACCGGGTTTGCAGCAGGACTTTTTTTTATGCTTAAGACGGTTGCAATTTCATACATAATATCAATTCTACTTATTTTTGTTGCAGCACTTGTTGCAACATATCAGGCAATGTCAGATATGGGAATTTGCGTAATGGCAAATATAGTAACAGCCCTTGGCACAATCTTTGCCGGATTTATGGCAGGACGGCATTTTGACAGCAAGGGTATACTGTATGGGGCAGGATGTGGAATTATATATTCCATAATTTTGTGTATTATAGGGAATATTGTATCTGCGGGATTCAGTATGGGGATGTCCTTTGTTACCGCACTTATTATAGGTACTCTTTGCGGAGCGGTTGGCGGCATTGCCGGAATCAATACAAAACACCAACGCAGAAGGTAGGCTGGAAGAATAAAAACTTTGATTCAAACTATTGACTATTTGATATAAAATAGGTATAATAGTATAGTATGCAAATATGGATTTTTGCAGAGATTTACTTATAAAATAATTAAAAACATAAAATAAACCTTGAAGATTTTCAAGGTAAGACACAAGGAGGAAAAAACAGTGTCAAGAAGTATTATTAAATTTACAGCTATCATCGCTGTAATCGCAGCACTTCTGTTTGTTGCACTGTACGGACTTGATTTCACTGATTCCGTTAGATTTCCCGGCGTTTTAGACCCTGATGGTGTTATTCAGGGCCTTGACCTGAAGGGCGGCTCGGTAATCGTATTTGAAGCACAAGTTGAAGACCCGACAGAAGAACAAATGAATACTGTGACAAACATGATGAGAACCCGTCTTGATGGACTTGGCTATTCAGAAGCAACCGTTACAAGACAGGGCGTAAAAAAAGTAAGAATTGAGATCCCGTCGGTTTCTGACCCCGAGAAGGCAGCTGCATCTTTGGGCGCAACTGCACAACTTAAGTTTGTTGATTATCAGGGAGTAGAAGTTATCAACGGAAGTGATGTTAAAACAGCTTCTGCTGAATACGGTCCTATTGACCAGATGGGCGCAAGCCAGCATTATGTATCACTTACCTTAACCGATGAGGGTACGAAAAAGTTTGCTGAAGCAACCGGCAGAATTGCAGGCATTTCAGACGGCAACAATTACATTGCAATTATGATGGATGAACTTTTGATTTCAGCACCTCGTGTAAATGAAAAAATTGATAGTGAAAGCTGCATAATTTCAGGCGAATTTGATGCAGAAACAGCAAAGTCTTTGGCGGGTAATATTCGTTCAGGTCAGTTGCCATTCTCACTTGCACAGGTTGAACTTCGTGCAATCAGTGCAACCCTTGGTGATACCGCACTTAAGACATCACTTATCGCAGGCATTATCGGTTTGATTTTGGTTATGCTCTTTATGCTTCTTTTCTATCGTTTGCCCGGATTCTTGTCAAGTATCGCACTTGTAGGATACATCGCAATAGTTGGAATTATTCTTGCTAATCTTCATGTAAACCTCACCCTTCCGGGTATTGCAGGTATTATATTGTCGATAGGTATGGCGGTTGATGCAAATGTTGTTATTTTTGAAAGAATCAAGGAAGAACTTCGTTTGGGCAAAACCATCCGCAGTGCTGTTGATGCAGGCTTTAACAGAGCGTTGTCGGCAGTTATCGACTCAAATATTACAACTATATTATCGGCACTTATTCTTATATGGCTTGGTACAGGTACAATCAAGGGCTTTGGTACAACCCTTCTTATCGGTGTTGTAGTAAGTATGATTTCAGCAATATTTGTTACCAAATTCCTTCTCAAACAGATGGTTGGTATGAATGTTAAAAATCTTTGGCTCTACGGCATCAAAAAATCAAAGAAA
>JAZNAJ010000139.1:0-6519 GCA_045586445.1 Clostridia bacterium
AAGATAAAAAACAGTAAACAATCGGATATTTTATCGATTTTAGGTCCGGGACCTGCACCCATTGAAAAAATCAGGGGGAACTATCGGTACAGAATATTACTAAAAAGCAAATGCGAACAAGGCATTCATGAATTGCTTCGTGAAATTTATGAAAAGCACGAAAAAAATAACAAAAAAACATATCTCAGCATAGATACAAACCCTGTAAATATGTTTTGATATATTAAAGATGAGGTTATGAAAATATGGCAATTAGAAATATAGTTAAGCATGGTGATGATGTCCTTACCAAAAAATGCAGAAAGGTAGAAGTCTTTGATGACAGACTTTCAGCACTGATTGATGATTTGTTTGATACTTTGTATCAATCCGGTGGTGTTGGGCTTGCAGCACCGCAGGTTGGAATACTTAAAAGAGTGGTTGTCATTGACATCGATGACGAACCGATAGAACTTGTAAACCCCGAAATAATAGATATGCAAGGCGAACAGTATGGTACAGAGGGCTGTCTTAGTTATCCGGGACAATATGGTATGGTAAGGCGTCCTATGTATGTAAAAATCAAGGCTCAGGACAGAAAGGGCGATTGGTACGAATACGAGGGTGAAGAACTTTTGGCAAGGGCTTTCTGCCACGAAACTGACCACCTTGACGGTAATATGTTTATGAGATTGGTTGATGAATGGATAGAAATTGAAGAAGATTAATTGCGTAGAGAGGGGTAACAGAATTTGAAAATTCTTTTTATGGGAACTCCGGAATTTGCCGTTCCGTGTCTTTCGGCACTTGTTGACTCGAAACATTGTGTTTGTGGTGTTGTTACGCAACCTGATAAGCCGGCAGGCAGAGGACATAAACTTACACCACCTCCCGTCAAAGTTTTGGCATGCGAAAAACAAATTGAGGTTTTTCAGCCGGAAACTTTGAAAGATGGTGCTTTTGAAGAGGAATTGCACAGACTTTCCCCTGAAATGATAGTAGTTGTCGCCTACGGCAAGATTTTACCGGAATATATACTTAATTACCCCAAGTATGGGTGTATAAATATTCACGCATCGCTTTTGCCAAAGTATCGCGGAGCGGGACCTATTCAATGGTCTGTTATAAACGGCGAAAGCAAAACCGGTATTACGGCAATGCTTATGGAAAAAGGTCTTGATACAGGGGATATGTTGCTTAAAGTTGAAACCGAGATTGGTGAATATGAAACATCAGGTGAACTTCACGACAGACTTATGGTTATGGGCGCAGAACTTTTGCTGAAAACCGTAGATGCTGCAGAAAAAGGCGAATTGTATCCTGAAAAGCAATGTGATACGGATTCAAACTATGCACCTATGATTAATAAGGAAACCGCAAAAATTGACTGGGAAAAATCTGCCAGGGAAGTATCAAAGCTGATATGCGGAATGAATCCGTGGCCTGTTGCACATACTTTGTATAAGGACCAGATGCTGAAAATTTTTAAAGCGGTTGTTACTAAAAGCGGTAACGGTAAGCCCGGAGAAATTATACGGGTTGATGAAAATGGTATCGAAATTGCCTGCGGTGATGGAAATTCAATCTTAGCAACAGAAATTCAGTTTTTTGGTTCAAAACGAATGCTTGTTAAAGATTATCTGAACGGGCACACCATTGAGAGTAGCGAAATTTTGATTTAAAGAAGGGCGGTTTTAATATGTATCCAATGGGATATTTTTACGGAATTGATATGACATATATTATCCTTGTTATGCCTGCACTTATATTTGCAATGTATGCGCAAACAAAGGTTAATACAACATTTAATAAGTATCGCACGGTTGCAAATAAGCACGGATACACAGGCGCAGAAATTGCAAGACGGATACTTGATATAAACGGCTTGCAAAATGTGGTAGTGGAGAGAGTGAGCGGCAACCTTACAGACCACTATGACCCCAAAGCAAATATTGTCAGGTTGTCAGACAGCACATATTCCAGCACATCTGTTGCAGCTATTGGAGTTGCAGCCCATGAAGTAGGGCACGCAGTTCAGCATGCAGAGGGGTATACCCCTATAAAAATTCGCAATACCATTGTTCCCGTTGTTCAAATTGCGTCTTATGCCGCATGGCCGCTTGCCATATTCGGTGTGTTGTTCAGTTTTTCAAATTTGGCAAACCTGGGTGTAATTCTGTTTGGGTTGGTAGTTTTATTCCAGCTTGTTACACTTCCGGTAGAGTTTAATGCTTCAAACAGAGCAATAACGACACTTGATGGAAATGGAATATTGGATGATGAAGAGCTTGCAGCTTCTAAAAAAGTTTTAAGTGCCGCAGCAATGACATATGTTGCATCTGCGGTTGTTGCTATAGCAAACCTTTTAAGATTACTTTCTATTATAGGCTTTGGAAGAAACAGGGATTAGGAGCGTTGTTTTATGACGGCGAGAGAATCAGCGTTGAAAGCCCTTTACAGTATTGAAAAATCAGGGGCATACACAAATGCGGCATTACAATCTGCGTTAAAACAGAGTGAATTTTCTGTTCAGGACAGGAGTCTTATTACTGAACTGATTTATGGTGTGGTTTCAAATAAGACGGCACTCGATTATATTATAATGCAGTTTTCAAAAATAAAACTGAAAAAGATGACGCCTTGGGTTGTTAGTATTTTAAGAATGGGCATTTACCAGATTTATTATATGGATAAAATTCCACCAAGTGCAGCTTGTAATGAAGCGGTTATACTGGCAAAAAAATACTCGCACGGAGCGGGAGCAGGCTTTGTAAACGGTGTTTTGCGCTCGGCGGTCAGGGAATTACCAAACTTCAGTTTCCCCAAAAGCGACGATGTAGTTTCTGATTTGTCACTTAGATATTCGTATCCTGAATGGATTACAAAGCGCCTTGTTGACGAATACGGAGCGGAGCGTTGCGAGGAACTTTTTGAAGAAAACAAATTATCCCATGGCGTTTCAATAAGAGTAAATACATTAAAAAACGATGCCGAAGAACTTTTAGCAGTGCTTAAAAACGAAGGTTTTGATGCTTCTGGGGTTGAAGATGTTAAAAATGCCATTATTTTAAAGGGCAAGGTGGATATAGAAAAATCAAAGGCATATAATGATGGTCTATATTCTCTGCAAAATATTTCGTCTCAAAAGACGATTGATATTCTTGCCCCCATGCCGGGGGAGACTATTGTTGATATGTGTGCTGCCCCTGGCGGAAAGAGTTGTGCTATCGCTGAAAGAATGCAAAACAAAGGCAAAGTTCTGTCCTTTGATATATTTGAACACAAGATTGAGCTTATTAAAAAATCTGCAAATCGGCTTGGTATAAATATTATAGATGCAAAGGTTCAAGATGCAACAAAGTTGAATAAAAACCTTTTAGGCATTGCAGACAGGGTTTTGGCAGATGCCCCGTGCTCGGGACTTGGGGTGATACACAAAAAGCCTGATATAAAGTGGTCCCGCAATGAAGCTGATGTCAAAGAACTTTGCTTTATACAAAAAAAGATACTTGAAAATGCTTCGTTATATGTTAAACCTAAGGGGGTTTTGGTTTACAGCACTTGTACGATTTTGCCCGAGGAAAACAACCGTCAGATACGAGAATTTCTTAAAAATCACAGTGAGTATAAAATGGTGTATGAGGAGAAGATTTTGACTTCCAAATTAGGAGAAAGCGGATTTTATATATGCAAAATGGTGAAAGAATAAAAAAAACAGAGCTTATCAGTTTAAATTATAGTGAGATTGAAAAATTAATTTTGGATATGGGACAACCCAAGTTCCGGGCAAAACAAGTTTTTGATTGGATTCAAAAGGGTGCTGAGAGCTTTGATGATATGCTAAATATTCCAAAAACTCTACGAACAGAGCTTGAACAAGTTTCATACATAGGCGCGGTGAAAATTTGCGAAAAATTTGTTTCAAGGATTGACGAAACACGCAAGTATCTGCTAGAATTAAGTGACGGTAACTTTGTTGAAGCTGTACTTATGAAGTATGAGCATGGTTACACAATTTGTATTTCCTCCCAAGTGGGTTGCCGTATGGGATGTAAGTTTTGTGCATCCACCATTGGTGGCAAGGAACGCGATTTGACCCCTGGGGAGCTACTTAGTCAGGTTATTTGCGTACAAAAAGACCTGGGACAAAAAGTTTCAAATGTTGTTATGATGGGCATTGGAGAGCCACTTGACAATTTTGACAATGTGTGTAAATTTCTGGAGCTTGTAAATTCACCAATGGGGTTAAACATCGGGCAAAGGCATATTTCCCTTTCAACTTGCGGTATTGCAGAGCGGATACGCCTGTTGGCGGATAAAAAATTACAAATAACACTGTTGATATCACTTCACGCCCCTGATAACATTCGGCGTTCAGATATTATGCCGATAAACAAAAAGTATCCCATTGAGGAGCTTATGGAGGCTTGCGATTATTATATTAAAACTACCGGTCGCCGGATTTCCTTTGAGTACACCTTAATTTCAGGGGTAAATGATTCTGTTCAGGAAGCAGATAAACTATCTGCCTTGCTTAAGGGGAAACTTTGCCATGTTAATCTTATCCCTGTAAACAAGGTAGAAGAAACCGGGTTTGAAAAGAGTAACAGAAGCAAAATAGATGCTTTTCGTAAGCGCCTTGAAAAAAATGGTATCAATGCAACAATCAGGCGCGAAATGGGCAGCGATATTAATGCTGCTTGCGGACAACTCAGAAAGAAAAAAACAATGAATTAAATACAGACAGATTTTTGTTACAAAAAATATTAGTTCTAAATCAGAACAGAAAGGCAATGATTGTATGTTGGTAGAGGTATGCGGCTTGACTGATATTGGTCAGATACGCGAACTTAATGAAGATAACTTCGAGATACGGGGTTTTAAAGACAAACAAACCCTGGGTGTGTGCGTGCTTGCAGATGGTATGGGCGGGCACAATGCGGGTGAAATAGCCAGCCATATGGCATCGCAGCTTATTTGTGATGATCTTGAAGAAAGACTTCATGAAAAAGACAGTAAAGAAGTTTTAAAAAATATAGCAGCTGCTATTGATTTTGCAAATTCTGAGATATATAATATGTCGCTTAAAAATCCTGATAAAGCAGGGATGGGGACAACCACAGTAATAGTTTTTGTTAATGACGAATTTGTCAGAATTGCAAATATAGGTGACAGTTGTGCATATTTGGTTACAGATACAATAATACGAAAAATCACAATTGACCATTCAATTGTTGAGGAACTGGTGCAAAGCGGAAGCATAACCCGTACTCAGGCGCGAAACCATCCTGACAAAAATATAATCACCAGAGCAGTTGGGACAGAAAAATTTGTTGATGCAGACTATTTTGATTATGTTCCGACGGGTGGCGAAACCATTCTTGTATGCAGTGATGGGTTGACTGAAATGCTCTTGGATAAGGACATAAAAGATATAATTAATAATTCAGAAAATTTAAATGAGGCCGTTAAGGCGCTGATTGATGAGGCAAATAAAAACGGTGGCGTGGATAATATAACAGTTATTGCCCTTCAGTTTAAAAAGGAGGAAAATATATGACTTTGATAGGAAAGGTTCTTGCGGGCCGTTATGAAATAATTGAAGAAATCGGCAGCGGCGGTATGGCTGTTGTGTACAAGGCAAAATGCCAATTGTTAAATCGTTTTGTTGCAATAAAAGTTCTTCGCCCTGACCTTCAGAATGACGAAGAATTTGTTCGCAGATTCAATGTTGAAGCACAGGCAGCGGCAAGTCTTACACACCCTAACATTGTTTCAATCTTTGATGTTGGTACAGAAGACGGACTTCATTATATTGTTATGGAGTATGTAAAAGGTATCACACTTAAGGATTATATTGACGAAAAACATATTCTTCCTTGGAGAGAAGCGGTTGGTTATGCAATCCAGATTGCAAAAGGATTAGAGCAGGCACATAAAAATTCAATTATCCACAGAGATATAAAGCCGCATAACATCATAATCAAGGATGACGGAGTGCTGAAAGTAACAGATTTTGGTATAGCGCGTGCAAATGTGCAAGCAACTATGACTTGTGAAGATACGGCTATCGGCTCTGTACATTATATTTCCCCTGAACAAGCCAGAGGAGGGTATACCGATGAACGGTCGGATATTTATTCTCTTGGCGTTGTGCTTTACGAAATGCTTACAGGCACAGTTCCTTTTGACAGCGACCGTCCTGTTACAGTGGCTATAATGCATCTTCAAGAAAAGCCTGTGCCACCAAGAGAACGAAATTTAAGTATTCCGCTTTCTTTGGAAAGAGTTGTTCTTAAAGCTATGAGTAAAGAGGTTTCCGGAAGATATAAGAATGCAAGCGAGATAATTAATAAACTCGGCAGTGATAATGTAATGTTTGGCACAGATTACCCTGTAAAAAATACAAAGGAAGAGCTTGATAGATTCTTCGCAGTTGATTTGACAGACAAGCAACGCGAAGATATTCTATGGAACAATGCTATGCGCTTCCTTGGACTTGATGGTTGATTATGTTTCTTGATTATTCAATTTGGGACA
>JAZNAJ010000140.1:0-1694 GCA_045586445.1 Clostridia bacterium
TGGAGTTCTTCGCCCTCTTTCTTAAATACGCGGCGGTCGAGTTCTTTCTTTTTCTTTGCCATTGTTTCCATCTCCTTTTCTTTTCTATAAATATTATAACATACTTTTTATTAAATGTCAATAAGAAATTTTTAATTTAGATAAAAAAGTGGGGGCGCAGTTGGCGCCCCTTTCTTTTTACTCTTCTTCCTCTTCCTCGTCTTCGCCGAGAATTTCGGCGGCGAGTTCTTCATAAGTACAGCCGATGGGGTTGGCACAAGCCAGAATTTCACCTTCATCACAGCCGACATCTTCACTGACTTCCAGACGGATAGCAGAACCATCGTGGCAGTTCCACAGGGCGGCGAACAGAATGGGGTCGTCGGTTTCTACTTCATACAGAAGCTCGGCGGGGATGCCGCAGTCATTCAGAGCCGCGCACAGATTAGTCAGCTTTTCTTCAATTTCCTTCTTAGTAAGCTTTTCCATAGTAATCAATTCCTTTCTGGTTTGAGAGGGTGTCCTTCCCTTTAATTTTTCTTTATTATAGCACACTCTTGGCTATTTGTCAAGTCTTATATTTTCCCGAGAAGATACTTGACTAGAACCTCGGGTCAAGGGAGGCTGCTCGGTGGGGTTGCACTAGGTGACTTCCACTCGGTCGTCGCTCTCTCTCCCCTTGACAATAATAGTATACCACAGGTATTGGGATTTGTCAATTGTGCAAATTGCACAAAGATTTTGCTAACGAAATTGCTGAAACCTATGCTTTCCCGAAATGCCGCGCGCATCGATGCCCAAGCGTCCGTACGCGCGCGGTGCAAAAGACGCCCTCAGATATTGAGGGCGCCAATGCAGGTGTAATATTCCATCCAACCCAGAGGATTTGTGGGGTCTCCGCCGTCATACAATTCTTTCCATTCGGCGAGCATTTCCTCGAAGGTCAGCAGGTTTCCGCACTCACGATTCCGATAGTAATAAATAGATTTCATTTGTTTCATTTCCTTTCCTTTTTTGTATCTTTATTATAACAGAAAAAAGGAGATTTGTCAAGAGGTTTTTTTAATTTTCCCCTAAACATTCTTTGAATTTACCATCTTTATCGAAATACATTACCACAGAACTGTCATACAATCCTTTAATAATTAATTGATATTCTTGACTGTGTTCGTAGAATTGTAAATCTATTGTGTAATCCTCTCTTTCAAAGATAGATATAAATAAATGTAATTCAGTCATAGTTTTTTATTTCCCTTTCCTTTTTTGTATCTTTATCATAGCACATTGGGAGTTGTTTGTCAACCCCCAAATGCGGCGAGAACAGAAATAATTGCAACACCCACACCCCATAAGATACCCACACAGAGTCGGTCTTTCTTAGAGCCTGGACTGGTGTTGTAGAAATACCATCCACCTACCCAACCTATCAGAATTGCATACATTGCACCAATTACATATTCCATTTTATTTCCCTCCGTTGTTTTTCTTTATTATAACAGATAAAAGGGGTTTTGTCAACCCCTTTTTTTATTTATTTTTTAATTGCCAACAGAACAATTGGACCACCATAGCGACCACACCAGTTTGTATTAAATACATCGTGTTCGCTCATTCGCCAGATTAGAGGATTGCGACCGCGCTTGTGATGCCAATGACCATTAGCACTCTTTTTGATGTAGTGGAAATCTCCATCAGCAGAGAGTCGGAAAGCCACG